>CAKOZB010000035.1 GCA_934131055.1 uncultured Clostridia bacterium
ACCCATAAGCTTCCTCCTTAATTTTATTTATGTTCTAATTATATTACATATTTAAGTAAAAGTAAAAGCTTTTTGGTAAAATAATAAAATTTAATTACTAAATGCTATTTTTTATATAAAAAATATCCATCGTAGTTATACGAAGGATATTTTGGTCCATTTTATTATTTTCATTTTATTTTTTTACTAACATAAAGTTATAAGCATTTGCATAACTATCATTTATTCCAGCTGTTATTCCAACAGTTTCACCAATTTGTGTTTCTGGAATTGCAACTGGTATTCTACCTTGCTCTTTTCCTTCTTTGTCTAATAACACTATCTCTGCCATGAAGTTTCCTTGGTTAGAACCTGTCATATTTGTTACATCAGCTGCAAGTTCTGTATGACCATCTTTTTCAGAATAGCTTATATTTGATATTTCAAAACCTGATTCTACTTTATCTTCTTTTAGCTTCTCACTTGTATTTACAACTGTTCCATCACTCTCTATTTTTGTAAATTCTCCTTGGCTTGGGTCAACTTGAGACATTTCTAAGTTGCTAACACTGCTTCCTCCGTTGTTTCCTTGAGCAGGTTGTTTTCCATCATCAACTTTGTTGTTTAATCTTGTAACTCCAAATATAATAGCTATGATTACTATACCTATTAGTATTAAAATTAAAATTCCTTTCTTTTCACTACTTTTCATTTTTGTTTTCCTCCTTATATAATTTTTACATATGTTTATATCATTTTGTATGATAACATAAAAATATTTTATTTTCAACTATTTTTTTTATTTGAAATGTAATTGTAATATTTAGTTCAAATCTCTATATATTATCTCCATCTTTTATTTTTTTATTAGATTATTTTTATGAACAATATTTACAAAGTATCGCTTCTAAACCAACATTTAAATCTATCGAACCACTCTTTGATTTGTAATCTAAATCTATGAATTCTTGCAACAGTTTTCTTAATTCTGCTTCTTTAAAATATTTTGACTGCATCGTATATTTGTTTACCAAGAATGTTTGATTTGGTTTTAAGTTTAAACTTTCTGCGATATTCAATTTTCCATTTATTGCTATTTTTGTAATGTACAATTTTTTGAAGTGTCCATATAATGTAATAAATATTTTTTGTATTGGTTCTTTAGCATACAATAAATTTTTTAGTACTTGTAATGCTTCTGATATATTTTTCTTCCCAAGACTATCTGTTAAATCAAATATTATACTTTCAAATTGTTTTATTCCTAATAAGTCTATATTTTGCTTTGTTATCATTCCACCAGTTCCAACATATTCTATTTGTTTACGAATTTCATTTATTAGGTCCTGTAACGATGTTCCACAATTTTCTATTAAATAATTTAATGTAACAGCATCTACGTTTACCTTATACATATTGCAAATTGATTTTAACCTTTTTACTAATTCTGCAGGTTTCTGTTTTTCAAAATTACATACACAGCCTAATTTATCGATTGTTTTATATAGATTATTTTTATCTGCGTCATTTTCAATAAACAATAATATTACAGAATCATTTATCATATCGATATTTTCTTCTATGTATGTTGCAAGCTTATTTTCAAATTTATTATCATCTTTTTTTGACATTTTTTCCTCTGTTGTAGCGTTTTTTCCTCTTTTAGGCTTTTGGAATAATCCTGTATCTTTTGCAACAATCAGCTTTTGTGGATATCCAAAGGCAGGTGTTTCTATGTCTGCAATTATTTCCGAAACATTAGTGTTATCTATTTGTATATAGTTTATTCCATTTACTGTTTCACCAAATAATTTTTTTATTTTTTTTACATTGTTATCTAATAAAAAGCGTTCTTCTCCATATAGTAAATATATGTTATTTAGTTTTCCAGCTTTCAATTCATTTTCTAATGCTGTGATATCCACAATTAGCCTCCCACCTATATTTTTATATCATTTTTCCGTTTAGTATATTATTGCATATATGTTAATTTTGTATTTTATATCTTCTATTTTTAAAACATTCTTCAACAATTTGTGGTAATCTGCTTTATTTACCTTGCATTTTCACATTATCTCTTATTTAAAACTATTCTAAATATTTCTGCCACGCTCCATGCTTGTGCAAATGCTCCTCTTTCTTCGTATTGTTCTGTTGAATCATATATTTCACTTATAGTGCCAATACTTGACCTTTCAAACATTTCTGCTTTGAAAGTTTCCTTTGTTGTGTCTACAAGATTTGTTATTTTTTCTTCTAATTCTTGTCTTTTAGTTTTATTCTTTTCTATTATCATAGTATTTTTCAATGCATCATAATATAATCCTAATAACCATGTCCAAGTAATTCCCTGATGATAGCTTGAGTCTCTCTTGTATGCAGAACCTTCATATACATCAACATAACCATCTTCATCTGAGCTTAATGTTTTTAGTCCATATTTATTTAGTAATTTATTCTCCACTGTGCTTAAAACTTGTTCAGCAATCTCTGCATTATCAACAATCGGATGAGATAAACTTAATGCAAATAATTGATTTGGTCGTACTTTGCTATCTCCTAATACATCATATAAGCAATGTTTTCCTGCATTGTAGAACTTTTCAGCAAATGATTTTTTAGTCTTTTCAGCCATTTCTAGATATTTTCTACATAATTGCTTGTTTTCGTATTTTTCTGCAAGTCTAGCCATTATTTTTAATGCATTATACCACAAAGCATTAAGCTCTACAGTTTTGCCATTTCTAGGCGTTATTGCATGGTTATCTATTTTTACATCCATCCAAGTAATTTGAGTATTTTCTGTTCCAGCAGATAGTAAATTATCCTCTTTATCTAAATAAATGTTATCTCCGTCAACATCTATTCTATCTGAATACGCATCCATTATTTTTACCAGACTAGGATATATTTCATCTTTTATAAATTCATTATCATTCGTATATTTTAAGTATTTGTACACTTGCTCTACCAATAATAATGAGCTATCAGCACTATTATATAATGGTCTATTATCATAACCTGAATATCCATTTGGAACTAGTCCATATTTTATGTCTCTTATATTTGTTAATAGAACTTCTTTTGCTAACTCATATCTTTTTGTTAATAATAGCAAGCCTTCAAATGAAATTAACGAATCTCTTCCCCAGTCTAGAAACCATGGATATCCTGCAATTACTGTATGTAATCCAAATGATGGCCTATTTACTATAAAATTATCTGTTGCTAATATCAAAGCTTTTAACATATCAAGTTTCTTGTCATTCATTTTACTATTTTGAATTATACCAGTATCATAAATAATTCCGGTCATTCTTAGTAATTCTTTGTTAATTATTTTTATTCCATCTATTTCTTCTATATTTTCTTCTAATGAACAAACAAAAGTTATCTCTTTTTCTTCGTTTGGTTCCAAATTAATCGAATATACCCCCGGAACGTAGTGATCTTCTTCCGCTTCAAAGCCTCTTTCTTCTTCTCTTAAATAATACATATTTCTGAATGTATCATCTATATGTTTAAAATATCTGCCATCAGAACAATTCATGTAAATTGGTGTTTCCGAATTTTTATCCAGTACAACTCTAACTTTATTTCCAGAATGTGATTGTTCTGCATTAAATTGATGATCTTTATTTATAGAGTGAAAGTCTCTAAAATTTACTACTGGCGCTAAAGTTAATTTAGCTTCTGCATTTTGATTTTTTATTTGATAATATACAACTACTGTATTTTTACCATAATCCATACAAATAAACTTCTTGATTATTATATTTTCAACTTTATATGTAAATATTGGAATGTATTCCTTTTTAAAATCTACTAGATATTTATATCCTTCAGAGATTTCTCCATTGGCCATATTTGTAAATAAATTATACTTTTTTCCATTTGTTTCAATGCTTTCATCTAATTTGGATAATATTAAAAATCTTCTTGCAGGTGGTGTGAGTGGTGCAACCAATAATCCATGATATTTTCTAGTGTTACACCCTAATGCACTTTGGCTACAAAATCCACCTATTCCATTTGTAATTATCCAGTCTCTTTTTAGAGATTTCTTTACTTCTTCATCAATTTCACTATATTTCATCTACTGTTTACCTCTTTTTATTTATTCTTGTTTATTTCCTTCATTCTTCTTAGAGTTTCTTCCATTCTAGACTCTAACATTCTACCCTCTTCAAGTTTTCTATTTACATCAATTTTACTTGACTGTCTATTATTTTCTTTGTTTTGTCTTATTTCACTCTTCTGTATTTCTATGTTTTTACTGTTTTTTTCATTCTCTTTATTTTTCTTACCATCTTTTTCTTTTGGGTTATTTACTTTAGAAATTTTTTCTATTTCTTTTATTCTCTTTTCTCTGTTGTTCTCACTATCTTGTATTGCCTGAATTCTATCGTTATATTTTTCAAAGAATTTACTATTTCCTGAACGTTTTTTGTTTTTCTTCTTTTTACTTTTGGTTTGATTGTTTTTCATTTTCTTCTTTGTGTCTTTTATTTTTGAATCTAGTAGAATAACTCTTGTATCATTTTGCATATCTCTAAATTTCATATCATCACAAATTAGTTGGATAATACTTGTTGCTATCGCATCTGAATTATGTCTAATTCTTCCATTTTCGATTGTAGACATATTTCTTTGAATTAGCTTAATTCCGGCTTCTTTTACTTTTGAAACATCTTGTTCAACAAGTTCTTCTCCTCCTTTATTGTACTGCCTTATGTACTCTGGCACAATCTCTCCAGTATCATAAATACAATAATCTATTATGCCTTTTCCAGCATGGTCTATTATAGCCTTTATGTGGTCATATAGAGTATAACTATCAGTTTGACCATATTCTGTCATTATGTTACTTACATATACTTTAAATGCGCTTGATTCTCTTATTGCTTTTGATACTCCCGGTACCAATAAGTTTGGAATTACGTTTGTATATAAACTTCCAGGTCCAAGTACTATTGCATCAGCCTCTTCAATGGCTTCTATAACACCTGGAGCAACTCTTGTGTTGGTTGGCGAAATAAATATTCTATTTATCTTACTTATTTTTTGGCTAACCATTTCTGGGATTTTATCTTTACATTCCACCACAGTTCCATCTTCTAATTCTGCACATATTTTAATTTGATCAAGTGTTACTGGAAGAACTTTTCCTGTCATATTAAGTATTTTTGAGCTTTCTTCTACTGATGCAGAGAAATCTCCAACAGCTTCTTTCATTGCTGTTAAATATATATCTCCAAATTTTAATCCTTCCAATTTTGGATTTTTAAAGGTTAAATTCATTAAGCAATCCATTTCATTTTCATTTGCAGCAAGTGCCACATAGCTACCCTTTACATCATCTAATGGAAGAGTTCCCAAGTCTTGTTTTGATTTGCTTCTTTGCTCTCCATAATCTGAAACTGTAACAATTGCTGTTATATTGTCTGTGTAATTTTTTAAACCTCTAAGTACTGTGTTAAGTCCAGCACCACCACCAATTACAACAACTTTTGGTCCTTGATTGTATATTTTTCTATTGAATATTAGAGATTTAACTTTGCTCTTATCTTCTAAATCTCTTGTATCAGACTCCTCTACTAATATTTCTAATGTTCTCCTTTGTATGCATATTATGCTAATTATTGTGAATGTAAATCCTAAAACAAACACAAGAATTATTTTTGCAAGCTCCCTAAATCCCATTTCATCTGTTACAAGCACCTTTGCAATTCCATAACATACAAGTACTATTCCTATTAACATTAGAAAAATCCATCTTTTTATTTTGGCTCCTGATTTAAACCACTTAAAAAATCCGTTCATTTTTTATTTCATTCCTTTCAAACTTTGCCTAACATATTACATTAAAGTTAATATTATGTAAATTCATATTAATACATATCAAACCTAAATTACTTTTAACATGTTTTTTGCTAATAATAAAATTTATTTAGACCATATCATTAACTTTTCTAAAAAGCAATTTCAATTATACAATTTCTATTTCCAATTCTATTTTCTTGTTAAATTTCTCATAAACTTTTTTCTTCACGTATTCTGTAAGTTCTATAACGTCTTTTGCAGTTGCATTCCCGATGTTTACCACAAAGCCTGCATGTTTTTCCGACACTTGTGCCCCTCCAACAGTGTAGCCTTTTAATCCACACTCGTCAATTAATTGGGCTGTTATAAAATCTTCTCCTCTTTTGAATGTACTTCCTGCACTTGGCTTATCTATTGGCTGTTTTTCTCTTCTATTATCAAGATTGTTGCATAGTTTTTCTTCAATCTCATTTTTATCGCCTGTTTGAAGCCTTAGAGTTGTATCTATTATTATAGCATTTTTATTTGAGAAAATACTGTGTCTATAACTAAATTCATGTTCTGCATTGTTAATTTCTTTTATTTCAATCTTGTCACTGTCTAAATCTATATATCTTGTACTTACAACTATATTTTTCATCTCACTACCATAAGCACCAGCATTCATCTTCACAGCTCCCCCAAGAGTTCCCGGAATGCCTGATGCAAATTCGAAACCAGCAAGACTATGGTCTAATAGAATTCTTGCAACTTTCGCATTTAACAAACCACTATCAAGTCTTAATGTAGTTTCGTCTATAAAATCATATGTACTAGTACATATCTTCGCCACAACTCCTCTAATTCCTTCGTCTTTTACTAAAATATTGCTACCATTTCCTATAAATTTCAATGGCACTCCTATTTTTCGTGTTGTTTCGATTGTTTTCTCAATTTGTTCTACACTCTTTAATTTAACGAATATATCTGCATTTCCTCCTATTTTAAAAGTAGTATGCTTGCTCATTGGTTCATTTAAGTAAATATCTTCCTTGGGTATAAAAGTTTTTAATACATCATATGTTTCCGTTATTCTTTCATTGTCCATTTTTGAATCCTCCTAGTAATTTTAGTTTGCAAAAGAATTAAATTTTGGCAAGGAAAACAAATTTACAAAGCAATGGCGCACACTTTATGTATGTATCCGCATCGTAAATGAAGTTTAACGAAAGTCAAAATTATAATTTTTTCAAACTTTACTTCTACTCTAGATATATTCCTATTTTTTAAATTTATTTATTACTGGTTCTGCTATTTTCTTTAAGAAGCTCATATTTGTAAATATACAGTACGCAAGCACTATTATAAACATTATTATATTTGCAATTAAATTGTTTTTGTAATATGTGATTAGTGTTGCAACTAGCAATATCCAGAATACATAATTGAATTTTTCTTTTAAAACTATGTATTCTTTTAATTTGTATCTTCTATATACAAATACAATCAAATTTGAAATTAATGTTGAAAATGATGCTGCATATATTCCGAATGTTGGTATGAATATTATGTTTATTACTATGTTGATAATCGCTGCCGCAACTGTTGTTGATCCCATTATTTTAGTATTTTTATATGCTGTAAATATTCCCCCATAGAAGTTTGACATATTTGTGTAATAAATTGATATTACTAGTATTGGAATGTATTTGTATGCATCATTATAGCTTGCATCTACAAATAAAGAAAATACGAATGGCATTATTGCAATTAGTCCTAATACGATTGCCTTTAAAAAGAATTTTATATCTTTGTAAATACTGTTATAATACTTTACTTTGTTATCATCTTTTAATATTTTTGCAGCAGATTCTTTCCATGCAGTAGAAAAAAATCCGTAACATGTATAAATTATATTTGGAAATTTATTTGCAATAGAATAAATTCCATTTGCTTCTGTACCACTCATTGCTGTAAGCATAAGTCTATCTGATAAGCTTATGATTATCCAAGATAAGTTGTTTGGTACAAGTGGTACTGAATATCTAAGCATTTCTCTTAAAGTAGACTTGTGGAAATCTTTTCTGCTTACGAACTGTGGTAAATGTAATTTTAATAAGATTATTATTGCTGTTGCACTGTTTGCGACTGTATTTGCCCATAAAAGTCCACTAACACCAAGCTTTAGGCTTACTATGAATATTATGTTTAATACGATTGTAGAGGCTCCCAATATAAAGTTTGAGAAAGAATATAGTTTTATCTTTCCGGTTCCTCTAGCCAAGGCATTGCTCAATCCCAGTAAAATATTTGAAATTATAAACAATATAAATACAAATGTATATTCGTAATGCATTACTCCCATAACTATTCCAGCAATGGCAGTAAATATAACAGTTCCAACTAGTGTGTACGCAATTGTAGCCGTTATAACTCTTTTTTTACTCTTTAAGTCATCGGCATCGATTAAGAATCTAAACATAGACTCTTCCATAAGCAATGTTATTATTGGCAACAAAAATGTTGATAGAGTTACCAAGAAGTCATATGTTCCATACTCTGCTGGGCTTAATTTTGATGTATATAGAGGCAAAAGCAAGAAAGACACAACTTGTGTGCTTAGCTTGCCTATTGCTATTATTATAGTGTTAACTAATAATTGTTTCTTTTGATTCATTTTGCACTTCCAATTTATAAATTTTCCTTTAATATTTTATCATACAATCGGTGTATGTCAAGGATTCAGCTTCTTTATTTTCCAAGGTTTTATGTTTAACATAACGCTTGCAACCGGTATTAATGCTACTATATAAGGAATTATGTACCTAGATTTTGCCTCCCATAGTATATGGAAACAAAATCCTCCTAAGAATATTGTTACCAAGAATATTAGTTCTATTGTTAAATTTTTTCTATTTTGAATTAGCACTTCTATTGCCAATGTAAAAGTTAGTATTATCCAAGCTTTCTGATAGAATGTTAAAGGACTCTTTATCCAGCTTAAATTACTCTCTTCTGTTATTCCATTGTTAAATATTGTAGAATATGTACTTTCTGCCCAAGTAGTCGTAAGCTTTTGTCTATAAAAATCTACTGTGTAAGCAGGATGCTTTGCAAAATATTCTAATCTATCCTTTATTTTTTCTTTGTATTCATCAGAAATATTCTCACCTGTTTTCAAGCTTCTTAATGCAGGTTCTGCAATAGATTCATTATACCACCCATTTGCTCTAGGTCCCTCTTCCATAGCCATTAAAATATAACTAATACTTGGATATGTTTTGCCTTTTTCTAGGTTGTATTTACTAAAATAATATGTTTTTACAAGTGATGATGGTACAAATGTTAATACTAAAAATATTGCAATTACAGCAACATTTATCATTTTTTCTTTTGCTTCTTTTGCTTTAAAGTCTTTGAATATATTTAATACCAAATAAATTACAGTTGCAATTACAAATATTAGAGTATTCATTCTCATCAAATATGCTATCATTGTAAGAATTGAAGCAAAAACTCCATATCTAACCTGTTTTGTATCTGTAAATTTCATCATAAGATATACAGAAAATAAACTTAACGCAAGCGCTGGAATATCCCCATACATAAATGTTGCAAGCATTGGTATTGTAAAGAATGTTAGAATTAATATAAACATTCTCGTATTATTCATTTTATAATTTTTCGCTAATTGTTTTGTTATTTTATATAATGCCAAAATAATTAACAAATTAAAGAATACATTAAATATTCTTGGTAAAATTATCAAGTCACAGTGTAACACGCAAAATAACATATTATAAACAAATGCCAATGTAATTTGGTGTGGATATGCCTGCATGTATTGAATTAGTGGTATTCCTGCATATGTCAAATTTGGTAAGTATCTATCTGGATCATTCTCGTAATATGTTTGTGCCAAATTTAAAACATGTATAGAATCCGCTACTATTCCTGGTCTTACGAAAATTAACCATACTACATTTAAAATCAAATATAAAACAATAGCAATTGCCACCATCCATTTGCGCAATTTACGTTTTTTCTCTTCATTTATTCCATTATATAACTGTTTATTTATTACTTCAGTTATAAAATAAATTAAAATTGCCGTTATAATAAGTCCTATTATATAAATAAAACTGTTAAAATTGATTGAGATTTGCTCTCCAGAATTCATGTCCGCCGTATAAACTATATTTAAAATTACTACTATTGCTAGTACGACTATTCCTAAAACTTGAATTAACTTTTTCACGATATTCTCCCCTGTTTGTTTTTTATATTTATATCAAAATATGGGGAAATTTTCAATAGTTTTTAAGAACTCTTTACAGAAAAAAACACCCTGCCTCAAGTTGCATTGCAACAAGAGACAAGGCTTTTAGGAGATTGGCTTTAGCAATCTTCCAACGGGGTTCCACTCAGCCAAAAGCTGAGCTTGCAGGTCTGGCAAGAACCAGTGTCGTAGCCTCTACAGCCTCGACACCCCTCTTCACGGAAGCTAACCTCGAAAAACTCGATGTTTGCTCCTTCCGGCAACGTCGTTGCACCCTCCGGGAGTCTCGGTCCAGTGTACTGAGCAACGTACAAGACGTCGCTCTCGGTCAGCTTAATGCTGACCCGGTTGGGCTTCACCTCGAATCCAAGAATGTTAGACACCACTTTTGCAGTATCAACATGACCGATGGCAGATTCAACATCTTTTGGAATCATATCCGGAGATATTTTCTTCAACCGGACGATTCCCAGCTCCAACAAAGGTAATATGTTGATACTAAAACTGTTCGAAATAAACTTGCTCATACAAATCTCCTTTCTCGTGCCTCTCAATTCGGAGGTCTTATCGAGACATGTAAAAAATTCGGACTTTTATAGTATATCATGCTTTACATAAAAAAACAATATATATTCAACTATATTTTTATCATGATTATAAAATTGTTTTTCTTAATCTCTTAATTTTTTATATTTTTTTTAATTTTTACTTGACAATCAAAACCTTATTGTGCTATTATAATTAAGTGTTAGGAATAACATATGCGGATGTGGCGGAATTGGCAGACGCGCTGGTCTTAGGAACCAGTGTCAACGACGTGGGGGTTCAAGTCCCTTCATCCGCACCAGAATAAAGTGCTGATTTAAAAATTAGCACTTTTTTGTTGTTTTTGAGAATTTTTGTGGGACTTGAAAAGGAGGATTAGAAAAGCGTCCTGCGGACGGTTTTCCCGACGCGGCTCGTCAAGTCCCTTCATCCGCACCAAAGTAAAGTGCTGATTTAAAAATTAGCACTTTTTGTTGTTCTTAGGTAAACCTCTAATAGCCCTACTAAATCTTCACCCGAACCCCAAATAGCAGTTATTATATTTTATTAGCATTTTATATTGGAATACATTCAAATAAGATTAAAATTCATTTGATTTAAAAATTAAAATAATTGTTAAAATAATTATGTAATTTCAAAATATGATTAAAATTTTGTTTACTATTAATAACATTAAGTATATAAATTGTATCTGTATTTTCTGATATGTAATACATTATTCTATATTTAGAATATTGTGAACTACTATATATAATTTCTCTAAAAGAACTATCCATTATTTCGGGAATTTTTCTCCCAATGTATGGCAAATCTTCTAAATCGTGAATACGAAAGAGAATTTTTTTATTTGTTTCAATTGCATTTTTTAAAGAATATTGATAATTATAATAATAAATATCAATAAGCGACTGCTTAGCCAAGTCGTCTACTACTATTTTCATGTAATTCCTCCATTTCCTTTTCAAGTTTTTCCAATGATATAGTTCTTCCATTTTTTATATCATCTACCCCTTTAGCAAGTCCAATAAAAACATATAAATCATATAACGAGCCATAAAAAGTTCCGTCGTCTGTTGGTGATTCTTTTAGCATTTCACTAATTTTTTTCATAGATATATTTTCTCTTATACTCATAAAATCACAATCCTTTCACACTAATTAAATTTCATTTCCAATTAAAGACCTTATACATTCTTTATCGTTTTCAGACAAATCATCAACTCCATAAGTATAAACATACTTTTGGGTTACTTCTTTTAAGATTTCTTTTGTATCTTTTTTCAAAGCTTCTTCGTCAATATTATATGGCAAAGACTCAATTATACTAACAAACTTTTCTCTTATCGGTGACATATCAAAAACTCCTTTCTTTAAAATTTATAATAGTATACCATAATTACCAAAAAATTACTACAATTTTAATTAGAGAATTCTTAAAGTTTCATACACATTACTAGAAATTGCAACGTATTATGACTTTATAGTTCATTATATGATAAAAGTAGCAGAAATTTTATTAAAGAGCCCCCGCCCAGGAACGAGTTCCGGGCGGTGGTAACATTGAATTGGTTGTGTCAGATTTTATGCAGTGCGTTTTGTTGCCTTTCTTGCCTTGTAAATGCACGCATGTGCATTGTTTCAGATTTCAACGTTTTTAGCTCTTTTATTTTATGTATGCTTTATTTACAAAAAAATTAGATTCCTCATTGAAATCTAATTTTTATATTTTTATTTATCGAACATTTTCAATATTTCTTCTTCGTCTTGTACTCCTATACTTGTTCCAAGTACTTCACCATTTTTTATTGCAACAAATGTTGGTATGCTCATTACTCCAAATTTTTCTGCTAAATCTGGCTCTTCATCTACATTTACTTTGCATACTTTTATTTTTCCTTCATTTTCATCTGCGATTTTTGCTACTACTGGCATCATTGCTCTGCATGGTCCACACCAAGTAGCCCAGAAGTCTATAAGTACTGGAATAGTAGATTTTTCTACTTCTTCACTATAGTTTTTACTTGTTAAATTTATTTCACTCATATTTAATTTTCCTTTCTTCTCAATTTATTAATTATTACTAAACCTGCTTTTGTGCCTTCATACACAGCCTTAGATATTTGAAGTATTCCTCCTGTGCAGTCTCCACATGCATATATGTTTTCTATACTTGTTTGCATCTCATCATTTACCACAATATTGTTGTTTTCAGTTTTTGCACCTAATTTTTTTGCAAATTCTAAGCAGCCCGCTGTTCCTTGTGCAATGAATACTCCATCTATTTTCTGTGATGAGTCATCTTCAAATTCTATTTTTTCTATTTTATTTGTGCCTCTAAATTCACGTATCTTTTTTTCATTTATATGTACATCGATACTTCTATTTTCTATTGGTTCTTTACCATTTGTAAGCATTGTTACAGACTTTGCAATTGGTAGTAGCTCCTCAATTTCTCCAATTGCATATTCTCCTTCTCCCAATA
>CAKOZB010000036.1 GCA_934131055.1 uncultured Clostridia bacterium
GCAATATCTGCTTCAAGACCTGGAGCTAGAAGAGAAACACTTGAAAACTACATCAAGCGTTTGGAAAAACTAGAATCAATCGCAGACTCATTCAAAGGAGTTGAAAAATCATTTGCAATTCAAGCTGGTCGTGAAGTTAGAATAGTTGTAAAACCAGAACAAATTTCAGATGCAGAAATGACAATTCTTGCAAGAGATGTTGCTAAAAAAGTAGAAGAAGAAATGGAATATCCAGGACAAATAAAAGTAAACATCATAAGAGAAACAAGAGTTGTAGACTACGCAAAATAAATTTAAAAGACGAGGAAAACCTCGTCTTTTTTGCATAAAAAAATATTTATTGAATTTTATAAATAATATAGACTTTTTATGGAAAATAATGTAAGATTATAAAAAACACAATGTTCAAATGTATCATAAAAGGAATGGATAGATTATGAATATAGAAAAAAGATTAAAAGAGCTGGAAATAAATCCAACTAGAAAATTTGAGTTTAAAGAAACGAATTATATAGCTAAATCTGTTGCAGAGAAATTAGCAGATAATGTACATGGGTTGGAAAACTCCTATAATGAATTGTATATGCGAATTTATAATTGTAATATGAGTTATGCACAAATTGCAACTATATTTGGAAATGCTGTATATTTTTATCCTAATAATACGTTGTATTTTGATGAAAAGTTTGATATTACAAAAATTGATGAAAAAGTTGTGAATGAATGCATACATTATCTCCAAAATTTTAGAAAATTTGATGGAAGTAAGCAGAGAATTGGAGTGTGCAATTTTGCAGAATTTAAAATTTATGGATTAGGGCTTAATGAGGCGGTTACACAGTATCTTTCATCAAAAGCAGTAGGGGAAAAGCCTCATAGAAAGAATAATGAAAAAATATCTATTTATACAATAAACGATAATTACTATCCATATCTTACAAGTCTAGTAATACAATTACTATTCTTTGTAGGAGATAAAAATCTTATAAAAAGTATATTCAATGGAACGGAAGAATTTGAAAACGATTTATATAACACATTTGAGGAAGAAACTAAAAAAATTTTAAATAAGTTTGATGACATTTTAGACGAAAATAATAAAACAGTTAGAAGCGAAGATAAAATAATAGATATGTATCTAGATGCGCAAAAGGGTATATGTACAACGTATTTTAATAAGATTTATAGTAGAATGAATACATTGCAAGAGGTTGAAGAGAATACACATAAACTAAATGAGTATAAAAAAATATATGGTAATATTATTGGGATATCTAAAAATGATTTAAGTGAATATTTAGAAAATATGGAAAGTAAGATGAACAAAAAATACATAGACTTATATGCAAAACAGTCAAGACAATCATTAATTGTTGTATATCAGAATAAATTATCAAAACTAATATCAAAAATTGCACACTGGATTGAGAGTAAGGCTCAATAATATATAAAAAAATGTTGTTAATAGCAAAGTTATTAAAAACTTATGTTATTAGCAACATTTTATTTTTTTCTCATATATTTGTATTGAATGAATATCTATTAAAAAAAGAAAGTTAAAAAATTAAGTATAAATACACTTAATGCCACTCGCCATGTAGTACGCCAAGTTTTAAAAAATACATTTTTAGCAATTGATAAACTGTAATTTTCTCTTATAGTTAAAGCAAAACAATTAACATTAGAATTTTCTTCTGTAGAAGTTTTGATGATTGAATTGCTATCAGCAAATTGCTTTTCTATTGGTTCATTTAATTCTAAATTTGTGACATTATTTACCATAATTTATATCCTCTCTTTTGATTACTAAATAGATTATAAACATAAGAAAAACAAAAGTCAATATAAAGTGACAAAAGTCTTTAAAAAGGCAGAAATTACGGGAAGAAAAGGATGAGAAAAATATTAAAAATGTCGAAAAATGTAATACGATTAAATGGCAAATAATGTCAAAAACATTGACTTAAATGGGCAACTTAAGTATAATACAACTAAAAAATAAGAAAGGAAAAAAGTGGAAATGAAAACTAAAAAAATTGTTATTATGCTAGTTGTAATAATGATATTAATGGCCGATGCATTAGTGCTAGCAAATACTAATGAAAAGGTCATTTTAAAAAACTCTAACAATGAATATTTAATTTATTACGAAGAGTTTTGCAATAAGGAATTTCAATTTGCAATTAGTGTCAACAAAAGTGCAAAAATAGCTGATTTAAACTTTATAAACTCTGCAACAGATCAGCCAGAACAAGAAGCAGAGGCTTTAAATGTGGCATACATAGACAAAGCTTCATTTGAAGAAATTTTTGGAGCAAATCCAACAAGCTTAATTGCTTATATTTGGGTAAAAGATGCAAACGATAATATAGCAATGGAAGCCGATGAAATTAACCTTGAAGACGCACTAACAGATGAAATAATTGCTTTAGTGGACACTACTACCAAAGTAAACGAGAAAACAGATAGAATAGAAATAGATACTACAAAACAACACATTACACATCCAGAAGTAGAGGGAGTAACTACAACAGTAACAACTGGAAAAATTGTAGTAAAAGAAAATGAAGGTTCGCAATATTATTATAATTTAATAAAAGTGGACGACGAAAATAAAGAAGCAAAAGAAATGTATAATTTAGCTGAGAAAATGGCAAAAAATGATGAAACTAATACATATGAAAGACTGTTATTAGAAAAGAAATTTTATGAATTGTATAAAGGATTAATACCAGAGAAAACAGATTGGACAGAAATTGAAAATTCTGAAATTCTACAACCAGAAACGGCTAGAACTGGAGATAAATATATAGTATACATAAAAGAAACTAATGGAGAAAAAGAAATAATAGATGCAAAGTTACTTATAAGCAAATATGACTTTGAAGAAAAACGTATAGATGAAGAAGATAAAATAATAAAAGAAACAGTTAAATTACCAGTAACATTCGATAGAGGAGCTGTATTGTTTACATTACTGGGAGTAATATTAATAGCACTTATAATATTCATAGTGTTAAGAAAAAGATTGAACAAGGAAACTGAGAGCAAATAGTTATGAAAAAAATCTATAATCTTATTATTGCCATGTTAATTGTAGCAATAATTATAGTAGTGGCCATGATAATAATTAGATATGGCGGAAATTATTTGAATGAAAAAGAAGTATCAGCATCACTTACTACAATAGAAGAAGAGCTAAATAAAGAAGAAACCTTACAATCAGAGAGTTTGCCAGAGTTAGAATTTAAAGGGTATAAAGTTGAAGGAATAATAGAAATTCCAAAAATAAATATAAAATACCCTATTATAGACCATACAAACGAAGAAACAATGAAGGTTTGTATAACTAAATTCTGGGGGCCTCAGGCAAACGAGATTGGAAACTACACTATTGTAGGGCACAATAACAAAGATGGTACAATGTTTGGAAAGACTAAATACCTACAAATAGGAGATATAATAAAATTAACTAATCTAAAAAATGAAACGGTAGAGTATGAAATATTTAAAATATATTCTATAAATCCAGATGATGTGAGTTGTGTAGAGAGTGTAGAGGCTGCAACGAGAGAAATAACATTAATAACATGTACAAACGGACATAAGAATAGATTAATAACTAAAGCTAGACAAATTCAATAAATAAAATATGGGGGTAAATAAATTGAAGGCGAGAATTAATTATAAGAGCAGGCAGACCATTATAATTATGAGTATAGCAGTAGTTCTATTAATAGTAGCAATTACAGGTACAGTAGCCTTTGTAAAAGGCAATAGAAATGTAGCTGCTGCAATGAACGATGAAAATCATCAAACTGTAGAAAACAGTGAAGATAATAGTAGAACAAATATAAGCATAGCTGATAATGGAAACCTAAACAATAATGAAACAGGAAATAACAGTGATAATGGAAAAGTTTTACCAAACACTGGAGAAAATTCAGATTCTGTTGATATAGGACAAAATGGAAATAATGGTGAAAACAATGGAGCCACAATAGAAAATGATGGCACAAAAGTAGCAGACACAGGAAATACACCAAGTACAACTACTGAAAATGGTAGTGTGGCAGGCAATTCGAGCTCAAACAATAGCTTAGGAAATAGCACAAGTGACAATCAAAATGGAAATACATCAACGAGCACTACAACAGGTGAAGCAAATGTGCCAAACCAAGAATATACACAAACAACAGTAATACCGGGAAGAGAAAACGTATTAGTTGAGCAAAATACAGAAATAGGCTGGAGTCCAATAAGTATAGTGGCATATTCAGCAGTGTCAAACTTAAAAGTACATAAGCCAGAGTTAGAATTACAAAAGTTAGCGTATTTAGATGGAGATGACTTAGAGAAAGAACCAGTAAATACACTAGCACAAAAAGGCGAAACAATCACATATCTAATTAAAATATTAAATACTGGAAACGAAGATGCTAAGAATATCCATACAATTGATACAATACCAGATGGAACAGAACTTATTTCTATATCAGCAGGTGGAACTCTTAATGATAGTGGGAAAATAGAATGGAAAAATAATATAAAGGCAGGAGAAACTGTAATAGTATCATTTAAAGTAAAAGTTACAGCAGATTCTGTAAATTTAGTTGAAAATATCGCAAAAGTAAATGGAGATGAAACACCAGAAACAAAAACTCCAATAATAACAACGAGAAAAACAGCAAAAGTTGTTACAACAATAGATAAAGAAGAAATATTAGAAGAAAGAGATGCAAAAGTAGGAGAAAAAATTAGATATACAATTACTATAGAAAATACATCAGAAGTAGATGGAACAACAGTAATAACAGATAGTATACCAGATGGAACAACTCTAGTAGATGGAACGATATCTAAAGATGGAAAATTAGAAAACAATAAGATTACATGGGAAAATGTAAAAGTATCAGCAAATAGTGAAGAAAAAGTAAGTTTTGATGTAATTGTAAACGCAAAAAACACAGCTGGAGAAGATGTAAAATCAGTAAAGAATACAGCAACAGTTGGAAATACACCAACTGATGAAGTAGAGACAAATGTTGCAAATATTAATACTATAAAAACTAGCGAAGGAAAACACAAAGATGGAACACCTGTAACAAAAGAAAATCCATTACATGAATTAGATACAATCACATATACATTAGCAGTTAAAAATATTGGAAATGGTAAAGGCATAGTTAAAATATCAGATACTGTTCCAGAGGGAACAACACTAGTAGCAGACAGCATTAAGTGTGGAGAAAATACTTATACTGAAGCCGAACTAAACGCTGGAATAGAAGTTTCGTTGGAAGGTGGAGAAGAAAAATATATAACATTCACAGTAACAATAAATCCATTTAAAGATGAAAAAATAACAGTAAGAAATGCAGAGGCAAAGCAAGATGAGACTCCAGTACCTCCAACAGATGATGAGGTAGTAAAAGAATATGTTTCAATAGACGTCGAAAAGAAATTCGAAGATAAGGAAAATGTTGATAAATATAGACCATCAGAAATTACAGTTGGATTATATTTAAGCAAAGATGCAACAGAAAGTATCAAGACTATAAAATTAGATAATAGCAATAATTGGAAAGCTTCTTTCACAAGACTTAACAAATATGACTTAGAAACAAAAGCTATTATAGATTATGATGTAAGAGAACTAAATTTAGATAAGAATTACAATGTTGGATATGAGTATTTAAAAGAGGAAAATAAAGTAACATTTAGTATAACAAATACATTAAAATATGAAAATGTTATAACTCATGTTACGGCTAAGAAGATTTGGGATGACAATGATGGAAAAGTTGGAGTAAGAACAAGTGTTACATTTGAATTATATAAAGATGAAAAACCAACAGGAATTACTCAAATAGCATCAGATGCAGAAGACGTTAATTGGACAGTTGCATTCCAAAACTTGCAAAAGTATGATGTAGATGGAAGAGAAATAGAATATACAGTTGTGGAAACCACCCAATTATCTAACTATGACGAACCTATTTATGGAAAAGAAGGCAACATATTAACTGTAACAAATAAGATTGATTATACAACATTTACAAAAGACGTAACTGTTACGAAAATATGGGTTGACCCTGTAGATGTCGAACATAAAGATATAACAATTAATCTATACCAAAGTGGAAAAGATGAAATATTTAGGACAACAATACTTGAAAAAGGAAAAACAAGTTATACTTTCACAGGATTGCCAAAGTATGATTCAGAAGGCAATGAATATATCTACACGGCTCAAGAATGTGAACTTGCAGGATATACACCATCATATAGTGATGATAAATTAACAATTACAAATACAATTAATCAAGACGAAACAGTTAGTGTAGAGGGAACAAAGAAATGGATAGATCCAGAAGAAACAACACATCCTACTATTACAATTAATCTATACCAAAACGATAATGCCACGCCATTTAGAACTACAACATTAAAAGATGGAGAAACAAACTATAAATTTGAAAAATTACCTAAATATAGAACTAATCCAGAAGGAAAATATGAATTGGATGCAAATGGTAATGTGCAATTAAATAAATATACTGTTATGGAAGAAGCTGTCGATGGCTATAACACAACATACAGCGAAGATCACAAAACAGAGATTATAAATACAATTGCACAAAATAATGAAGTTTCAATATCAGGAACAAAAATCTGGAAAGATCCAGAAGGAACAAAACATCCAGATATTACAATAGTATTATTAAGAGATGGAAAACCAACAAAAGAAACAGTTACACTTAAATATGGAGATACAACATATTCATTTACAGGACTTGAAAAGTATGATTTATCAGATGGACACGAATATGAATATACTGTTTCAGAAAATACAGTTGAAGGATATCAAACAACATACAGTAAAGACCATAAATCACAAATAACAAATACAATAAATCAGGTAAATAAAGAAATAAGTGGAAAGAAAACTTGGAAAGCTCCAAAGGGAACAGAACGACCTGAAGTAACAATTGAATTATATAGAAATAAAGAACTATACCGAAAAACAAAACTTGAGAATGATAGTTATAAATTTACAGATTTAGAAACTTATGATTCAGAAGGAAATGAATATAACTACGAAGTAAAAGAAGTTGAAGTTCCAGGGTATACATCTGAAAGAGCTGATAATGGAGTTGACTTTATAAATACAATAAAACAGAAAGAAACATCAATATCAGGAACTAAGACATGGGTGGATCCAAAGGACACAAAACACCAGGATATTACAATAATATTATTAAGAGATGGAAAACCAACAGGAGATGAAGTTATACTTAAAGATGGAACAACAACATATTCATTTACAGGACTCGAAAAATATGATTTATCAGATGGACATGAGTATGAATATTCAGTTAAAGAAATAGAGGTTCCAGGTTATATTTCAAAATTAAACGGAACAAATTTTGTAAATACAATAATTGAAGATAATAAGGCTGAGGTAAAAGGAACAAAAACTTGGATAGTACCAGATGGAATAGACTACCCAACAATTAAAATTTATTTGGTAAAGAATGGTGAAAAAACTGAAGAATATGTTGAATTGAAAAATGGTGATACATCATATTCATTTAAGAATTTACCAAAGTACCAGGTAGATAAAGACGGAAACTACTATATATTAGATGACAAAGGCAATGTTGAATTAAACGAATATACAGTTGAAGAAGTTAGTCTAGATGGATATACATCTACTCAAAATGGATTTGATTTTGTAAACACAATTAATCAAGAATTAATCTCAATAAATGGTGAAAAAACATGGGTTGATCCAGAAAGCACAGAACTAGTTCACCCAGAAATAACAATAAATTTATTGAAAAACGGAATTAAAGACAAAACAATCAAATTAACTAATGGAAATACTAAATATGAATTTACAGGATTACCAAAATACCAAGTAAATGAAGATGGTAGCTATATATTAGATAACAATGGCAATGTTCAGTTGAACCAATATAGAGTTGAGGAAGAAGTAGTACAAAATTACGAAACATCATATGATGGCTATAATATTACAAACACATTTAAACAGGACATTCAGGGAACTGTAGAAATAACAACAACTACAACATCAGAAACATCTGTAAAAACACCACTTGATGTAGTATTTGTTCTAGATATATCTGGAAGTATGAATGACAATGATAAAGACAAAACAATGGTTGACTCTGTAAACAGTGCAATTTCAACAATAATGAAAGAAAACCCAGATAGTAGAGTTGGAGTTGTAGCCTATAGTTCAAAAGAAAACAGCAGTTACTCTAATAATTCAAATGCCATAACATTGTTACCACTTGGAAAATACACACCAAAGAGTGATGGAAAATATTTAACAATAAAAGATGATACTTATACTATAACATGGCGTGATGAATGGGGAATACCACAAAGTGCAACATATGATAAAGATATAATATCAACAAATGTAAATGAAGTTGCTTCGATAAGCCTAAATGTTTATGGCGGAACATATACACAAGCTGGTATTAAGGCTGGAGCAGATATATTAACATCTGCAAGCACAAAATACACAACTAAGGTAAACGGAAAAGACAAAGAAGTAACGCGTACGCCAGTAATAATATTACTATCAGATGGAGACCCAACATATTATAACAAGAATTATCAATCACTTACAGGAGATAGAAGTGGTACAGGAAATTCAACTTCAGAAAATGATGCATATTATACAATAAGGACAGCAGATTATTACAAAAAGCAAGTCACATCACATTATTATGGAACAACAGAAACAAAATCTAAGTTCTATACAATTGGATTAAACATGAGTGGAACACTATCAAAAACAATATTAGACCCAAGTAGTACAAATGTAAATCTATGCAACAGTGAAGGAACAGATGGAACAGGCTGGAACAAAACAAGAAATGTTAAAGGAAAATTGTACGATAAAATAATAAGTGATGGAAGTGCTGATAAATATAGCTATGCAGATAAATCTTATGTAGGTTCTATGACAGCTAGTGATTTACAAGGTATATTTAATACAATAATAAATGATAGTACAACATCAACAGACACAAGAGATATAACACTAGAAGAATCTAATAAAAGAAGAGTTAACCTAAAGGGAATAAATACATCTAAAGAGTTTAGCCTAACAATAGGAAGTACATCATATAATTTTGCACAAGCAAAAGCAAGCGGTTATGTAAAAGGAAATGACACAGATGGATACTATGTAGATTTAAGTAAAGTTGCAAAAGGAAGCACAATTACAATAAGCTATAATAAGTAATTCTTAAAAGAAGACCGAAAATTGCATTAAAAGCAAGAAAAAATTAGGTCTTCTTTTTTGCTATAAATTTAGGTGGAAAATGGTAATAATATAATGTGAAAAGCAAAATTAATATTAGATAAACAATGACAAGATACAAAAATGTGATAAAACACAGCTAAAATTCTGCAAAAGTGTGATAAAAATAGAAAAAATGCTTGCAAAAGTGTGATTTAATAGTATAATTAATATAGAAAGAAGTATATTATTAATAGGAGTTGATTTTTTTGAGAAGATTTATAATAGAAAAATTAAAAGAGTGGAAAGAAAGTAAATATAGAAAACCATTAATTTTAAAAGGAGCAAGACAAGTAGGAAAAACCTATATTTTGAAGCAATTTGGAGAAGAAAACTATGAAGGCGTTGCATATTTTAACTTTGACCATGATGAAGACTTATATAATTTATTTGAAAACACAAAAGATCCAAGGAGAATATTAGAACAACTTGCATTCATATATGGGAAAGCAATTATGCCTGGAAAAACACTAATAATATTTGATGAAATACAAGAGTGCCCCAATGCACTCAACTCATTAAAATACTTTTATGAGGAAGCAAATGAATATCATATAGCATGTGCAGGAAGCCTGCTAGGAATACGTCTATCACATACATCATTTCCAGTTGGTAAAGTAGAATTTTTAAACATGTATCCGATGACTTTTAGCGAATTTTTACTTGCTGACAATGCACAAAATTTAGTAGACTATATGCAATCAATAGAAAAAATAGAAACAATACCAGATATATTTTTTAATCAGCTGGAAGAAAAATTAAAGGCATATTATATAATAGGTGGAATGCCAGAAGCAGTTAATGCATGGGTAAACGAGAAAAACATGGAAATTGTAAATAATATACAAGAAAACATATTGCTTTCATATGAAAGTGACTTCTCAAAACATACACAAGAGAGTGAAGCAAATAAAATCTCACTAATATGGAATAGCATACCATCACAACTTGCAAAAGAGAACAAGAAATTTTTATACCAAACAATAAAAGAAGGCGCTAGAGCGAGAGAATATGAAGGTGCTTTGAATTGGTTAAACGATGCAAATCTAATATACAAAATATATAATCTAACAAAAACAGACTTCCCATTAAAAGCATATAATGACTTATCAGCATTTAAAATATATATGAATGATGTAGGACTACTTAGAAAAATGGCTGGACTAGATAGTAGAATAGTGGTAGAAGGAGATAGGCTGTTTGAAGAATTTAAAGGTGCGTTCACGGAAAACTATGTATTAAACGTGCTAAATACCACACTCGATAATACACCAAATTATTTCACTTTCGATAGAAATGAGATTGACTTCGTAATTCAAAATAAAAACAGAATAATACCAATAGAAGTAAAAGCAAATAAATCAACCAACAACACAAGTTTAACAAAATATAATGAAAAATTTAATAATGAATTATCAATACGATTCTCAATGAAAAATTTAGCAAGAGATGGAAAAATAATAAACATACCACTATTTATGATAGAATATATGGAAAAATTTATATAAAAGGAAAAATTATGATAAATAAACAAGAATTACACTATATATTTTCAAAATTACGAGCTGGTGATACATCTCAATTTGAATTATTATACAAAAATTATAAATTGCTTGTATATAAAATAGCATTCTCAATATTAAAAAACAAGGAAGCAAGCGAAGATGTAACTCAAACAGTATTTACAAAAATATATAGCTTAAAAAAAGAAAAATTGCCAAGTTCAAAAGAAGCTACCTGGTTATATACAGTTACCAAAAATGAAGCAATTTCGTATTATAGAAAAGAAAAGCCAAGCATACCATTAGATGAAATCTATGACATAAGTGAAGAAACAGAATGTAGGTATATACAAGATATTATAGACAAAGAAAAATACGAAAAAATAATAAGCGGATTATCACTTAAAGAAAAAGAAATCGTGTCATTGAAAATAGTAGGAGAACTATCATTTAAAGAAATATCAAGAATTTTAAATGAACCGATTGGAACCGTGCAATGGCGATATTACAAAGCATTAAACAGTTTAAAACTATTATTAGGAAATATCAGTATGTTTATTGTTACATTAACATTGTATATTAGTTCTAAACAGCACAAGAATAGTGAAAGTATAGAGACAAAAAATGAAGTAAAAAACAATTCGCAGATAACAGAAGATTCAAAAACAGAGATTAAAAATAATACATCACAGGATAATAAAAAGCAAGAAGAACTTGATAATGCACAAACAACTGATAAAATTGAGAATACGATGATAGATAATAAAACTACAGAAACAATTGAAATACAGCAAAAAGAGGAGAAAATACATAGTATAACAAGTAACATATGGCTATCTTTTACATCAATATTTTTAGTATTAACAATAATATTTGCAATAATTTGTGCAAAACACCAACATAATAAAACAAAATTATAGATGTTTTGAAAAAAGTATGATAAAATAATAAAGTATAATGGAGGTACAGATGGAAAGAATAAATATTGATACAATAAAAAAATTTGTTACATGTGGAAAAATAAGATGGACCAACCATGTGATAATAAGATTATTACAAAGAGATATAAGTCAGAGTGAGGTTGAACATGCTTTACTTAATGGGACTATTATAGAAGAGTATGAAAATGATTATCCATATCCAAGCTGTTTGGTTTATGGAATAAGTATGAATAATAAAATATTACATATAGTTTGTGGCTCTAATGATGCAGAACTTTGGATAATAACTGCATACTATCCAAATAGAGAAGAATGGAATGAAGATATGAAAACTAGAAAGGAGAATAAATAATAATGAATTGTTTTATGTGTAAAGGAAAATTAGAAGAAAAAAATACTACTTTTATGGTTGAATTGGATAATTGTATTATAATTATAAAAAATGTACCCTCGCTTGTCTGTGAACAGTGTGGAGAGGTTTCATACAGTAATGAGGTGTCAAAACAATTAGAAAAATTGGTAAATGCAGTTAGAAATTCAATTACAGAAATTACGATAATTAACTATTCTGAAAAAGTTGCATAAAAAAAATATCAAACAGTCATAGAATATGGATTGTTTGATATTTTTTTACAAAACACCAACAAAATAGAAAAAATGCACCGTCTAAATAATAGATAACGGCGAACATGCCGAAAATATTATACGAGGAGAGAATGAGATGAAAAAGAAAAATTTATTAATTATTGTTTTAGTTATTATAGTGATAGTAGGAAGTATTTTTATAGCATTAAATCAACAAGCCAAAAAACAAACATTAAATAATGAAAACACTCTATTAAATACAGAAAGCAAGCTTAATGCAACAAACGAAACCTATAAATATGGATATAAAGATTTATCAAAACTTCCAAAAGATTATACTATAAAACAAGCAATTAAAGATGGATGCGTTGTAATT
>CAKOZB010000037.1 GCA_934131055.1 uncultured Clostridia bacterium
GCTAAACGAAAATGATTCAGAGAAAATTTCTGGTATGCTTGAAGAGATGGGATATTCTAAAACAGATAAGATTGAAGATGCAAATGTTGTTGCCTTTAATACATGCTGCGTTAGAGAGAATGCAGAAGATAGATTGTTTGGAAAATTAGGAGAAGTTAAGAAATATAAAGAAACCAATGGTACTATTATTGCTATTGGTGGTTGTATGATGCAAGAAAAACACATTGTCGATAAATTGAAACACAGTTATCCATTTTTCGATATTGTATTTGGAACACATACTCTTTATAAGTTCCCAGAAGATATTTATAATGCTATCGTAAATGGTAAGCAAATTGAAGATATAATAGACATAGATGGAGAAGTTATAGAAGGGCTTCCAATAAAGAGAGACGATAATATTAAGGCTTCTGTTGCAATTATGAACGGTTGTAACAACTTTTGTACATATTGTATAGTTCCTTATGTTAGAGGAAGAGAAAGAAGCAGAAAGGCTGAAGATATTATTGCAGAGATTAAATGTTTGGCAAAAGAAGGCTACAAAGAAATTACTCTTTTAGGACAAAATGTTAATTCATACATGAGAGTAGAAAGAGAACAAAATCTTGCAACTGGAGAGATTGATTCTTTTGCAAAGTTGCTTAGAGAAGTAAATAAGATAGATGGAATTGAAAGAATTAGATTTATTTCGCCTCATCCAAAGGACTTTACGGATGATGTAATAGAAGCTATACGTGATTGTGAAAAGGTATGCAAAATAATACATCTACCATTACAATCTGGAAGTACAGAAATATTAAAAAGAATGAACAGAAAATATACAAAAGAACAATATTTAGCTTTGGTAGAAAAGATGAAAGCTAGAATTCCGGGAATAGTACTTTCAACTGATATAATAGTAGGATTTCCAGGAGAAACAGAAGAAAATTTTGAAGATACTCTTGATGTTGTAAGCAAGGTTCACTTTGAGCAAGTTTATATGTTCATATATTCTAGAAGAGTTGGAACTCCGGCAGATAAAATGGAAAATCAAGTTCCAGATGAAGTTAAACATGAAAGATTTAATAGATTAAAGAAACTTGCAGAGAGTCAGATTGCAGGAAACAATCAAAAATATGTAAATACAATTCAAAAGGTTCTTGTTGAAGGAAAGAGCAAAACAAATAAAAACATGCTTACAGGCAGAACCGATACAAATAAAGTAGTAAATTTTGAAGGAACAGATGATATGATCGGAAAAATAGTAAATTTGAAGATTGTATCTGAACATATGTGGTATTTAAAAGGAAAAGAGGAAAAATAAATGGCAGAATACTCACCAATGATGCAACACTATCTTGCTACAAAAGAAAAATATAAAGATTGTATATTATTTTATAGATTAGGGGATTTTTATGAGATGTTTTTCGATGATGCAGTTAATGTATCTAGAGAGCTTGAACTTACACTAACAGGAAAAGACTGCGGACAAGAGCAAAGGGCTCCAATGTGTGGAATTCCGTACCATGCAGCAGAATCATATATTGCAAAATTAGTTCAAAATGGACATAAAGTAGCAATTTGTGAACAGTTAGAAGACCCAAAACTTGCAAAAGGAATTGTTAAAAGAGATGTTATAAGAGTTGTAACACCAGGAACTGTAACAGAGTCTAACTTACTAGAAGAAAAAAGAAACAATTTCATCATGAGCATATTCAAAAAAGGGATATTTTTCGGAATAGCAGTTTGCGATATATCAACAGGAGATTTCTATTCGGCAGAAATAAAGGAAGAAAATAATTTTGAGAGATTATTAGACGAAATTTCAAGATATTCTCCATCTGAAATAATTGCAAACGAGATGTTGTATGATTGTGGTGAAGAAATAAGCAAAATAAAAGAACGTTTTGATGTATATATTTCTACTGAAGATGAGGAAAAATTTAGCGAAGAAACAGAAGAAATATATATGCAATATGCGCTTAGTGATGATAAAGGAAAC
This sequence comes from uncultured Clostridia bacterium, assembly GCA_934131055.1. Classification (GTDB taxonomy): domain Bacteria; phylum Bacillota; class Clostridia; order TANB77; family CAG-508; genus CAG-245. Next base: position 1,982 of record CAKOZB010000037.1, read on the forward strand.
ATCATAAAAGACCTAGAAAAAAGACCGTTTGCAGTTGCTGCAATAAATGGACTTATAAAATATATTGAAGATACTCAAAAAACAAAATTGGAACACATAAATAAGATTACAATTTATACAATTACAAAGTATATGTCATTAGATATAAATGCGAGAAGAAACCTAGAACTTACAGAAAAAATGAGGGACAAGTCTAAAAAAGGAACTCTTCTTTGGGTATTGGATAAAACAGCAACATCAATGGGAGGTAGACTTTTAAGAAGATGGATTTCAGATCCATTGATAGATGTAAAAGAAATAAATAACAGGCTAGAAGCGGTAAAAGAGTTTAAGGACGACATTATATTAAGAGGAGAACTTTCATCAAGCTTAAAAGGCGTATATGATATAGAAAGATTAGCCGGAAAAATATCTTATGGAAGTGCTAATGCAAGAGACTTAAATTCTTTAAAATCATCTGCAAGTAAGTTACCAGAAATAAAAAATATGCTTGCAAATGCTAAGTCTGGAATGCTTAGAAAAATATACGATGACCTAGACACATTAGATGATATATTTCAATTAATAGATAAGGCAATAGTAGACGAACCACCAATATTAATAACAGAAGGTGGAATTATAAAAATGGGATATAGCCCAGAAATTGATGAGTTAAAAACAGCTATGATAGACGGCAAGACTTGGCTAGTACAATTAGAAGCAAGAGAAAGAGAAAAGACGGGAATAAAAGGCTTAAAGGTAGGCTATAACAAGGTATTTGGCTATTACTTAGAAGTAACAAAATCATATCTATCACAAGTTCCAGACAGATATATAAGAAAACAGACTCTAACAGGTGGAGAAAGATATATTACAGAAGAGTTAAAAGAGCTTGAAAGCAAAGTTTTAGGAGCAGAAGAAAAAGTTGTAGCACTAGAATACAAAGCTTTTTCAGAAATAAGAGAACACATAAAATCTCAAATACAAAGATTACAAAAGTCTGCAATGGCAGTATCACAATTAGATGTTTTATGTTCATTTGCACAAGTTGCAGAAGATTTTAATTACTGTATGCCAGAAGTAGATGATAGTGGAATTATAGACATTAAAGATGGAAGACACCCGGTAATAGAAAAAATGTTACCGAGTGGAGCGTTTGTTGCAAATGACACATATCTTGATAAAGAGTCAAACAGAGTTTCAATAATAACAGGACCAAACATGGCAGGAAAATCAACATATATGAGACAAGTTGCATTAATTACATTAATGGCTCAAATTGGTTCGTTCGTACCAGCAACATCGGCACACATCGGAGTAGTCGATAAAATATTCACAAGAGTTGGTGCATCAGATGATTTAAGCATGGGACAGAGTACCTTCATGGTAGAAATGATGGAAGTTGCAAATATTCTAAAAGAAGCAACAGCAAATAGCTTGGTTGTATTAGATGAAATAGGAAGAGGAACATCAACTTATGATGGACTTTCGATAGCTTGGGCAGTTGCAGAATATATAGAAAACAAGGAAAAATGCGGAGCAAAAACATTATTTGCAACACATTATCATGAATTGACACAATTAGAAGATACACTAGAAGGTGTAAAAAACTATTCGATTGCTGTAAAAGAAAAAGGAGAAGATATAATCTTCCTTAGAAAAATAATCCCAGGGGGAACAGACGAAAGCTATGGCGTACACGTTGCACGTTTGGCAGGAGTTCCAAAGGCAGTAACTCAAAGAGCAAATGAAATATTAAAGAAAATAGAAAGAAAAAATGTGCTAGTAAACAAGGCACAAGAAAAAGAAGATAAAAAGCAAGTATCAGGACAATTAGATTTATATAATTTCAAACTTGCAGAAATAGCACACGAATTAGATAAAGTAAATGTAAATGAACTAACTCCTATAGAGGCTTTAAATACGCTTGTTAAGATAAAAGAAGAAATTAAGGGGTAACTAATGAGTAATAAAATTTTAAATAAATTGAATACAATAGCAGCTAAAGGTTATAAGTTTTTTATAGCCCTAGTTGCTATTGCTTTTATATTTTTAAGTTTTATAATTGCATATATAGCAAAACAAAAATATACCGTAACTTCTATTGCAGCTGCTGAACCATATTCAAATCAATCTTCACAAAAAACAGAAAGAAACGAAACGGAACAATTAAGAGAAATTATATCTAAAAATACTAGTGACCTTATAACAGAAGAATTATATACAGAAGATATAGACTTAGAATTTACAACTGTATATGTAAAAAGTGATAAATTTGAATTGGGAACGATTCAAATTGAACAAGAAGGAAGAGATGGAAAGCAAGTTATTACGAGAAAAAAGACTTTTATAAATGATGAATTAATAAGTGATAAAGCTGTTGGAAGCCAAATATTAAAGCCGGCAGCAGATAAAATTGTAGCAATTGGAACAAAACAAAAAGTGAGCGATTCTACAGTTGGTTCATCAAACGCTTTAAACTTCAATATGAGTTTGAACAAACCGAGCGGACTATCATTGGCACAGTTTGAAAAAATATTTGCCAATAATGCAAATGATAAAAAGGGAATAATGAAAGACAATGCAAAATATTTTTACTATGCAGAAAAGCAGTATAATGTCAATGGCATATTTTTAGCAGCAGTTGCAATACATGAAAGTAACTGGGGAACATCTGCGATGGCACAAAATAAAAAGAATTTATTTGGATATGGAGCGTATGACAGGGCTCCATCTGAGAATGCATATTCTTTTGGAACTTATGCAGAGGGAATAGATTTACTTGCAAGAGTATTTGCAAAATATTACTTGAATCCAAAAGGAATTGCTATATATAATGAAGAAGTTGCGTCTGGAAATTATTACAATGGACCTACATTAACAGGTGTAAATACAAAATATGCCTCTGACAAAAACTGGGCAAATGCAGTTTATAAGTGGATGCAATATTTATATAATAAACTTTAGTTAAAATAATAAAAAATAGTAAGATTTTTTCTTGCTATTTTTTTCATTCTAGTGTAGAATATTAGATGTAATTTATATAGAAATAAGAATAAATAAAGGAAGAGGGATAATTAAATGAAAAAAGTAATAGCAATCATATCTATCTTGTTTTTATTAATGGGATGTACATCTGTTTATGCAACAAGTCAAGTTAATGAAGCGGCACAAAGTACAACTGGAAAAATAATTGAAATAAAAGATAAAGAATTGAAAACATTAGAAGAATATAAAGAAGCATATGGTTCTGATGCGTATGGATTAACAGCTTTTTTATTAAACAAAATAAGAGTTTATAGTATTCCATTTGGTTTTGTGGCTATAATAATAGCGGCAATTTATCAATACATAATTGGACTAAAAAAATTAGATGTAAGAGACAAAGGTTTTGCTTTAATGATTGCAAGTGTTACAATAGTTGTAATATGCCAAGTATTACCACTAGTTTTTGCAATAGTAGTAAAAGGTTGGAGGGGTTAAACTAATGAGAGTTTTATTCGCAGTAAATAATGAAAAGATTTCAGAGGCTATCACAAAAAAATATCAGTCTATGTACAAAGAAATAATTTCAGGGAAAAATGTATATTTTTTCAACGCGATAATAAAAGAATTACAAAAGGATAAGTCTTATGACAGAATAGTTATAGGAGAAGATTTGGAACCTTATGCAAATAATAATTATGAGGTTATAGATAATTTCTTATATGATAAATTAGATAGTATAAGTGATGAAGCTTCTAATAGTAGAGAAGGAGATATTCCTATTATTTTAATTGCAACAGATAGACGTGAAAGACGTGATTCATTGCTTGCAAAGTTGTTTAGTATGGGAATCTATAATGTCCTTATAGGACAAGATAGAAGAATTGATAATGTATGTAAACTTATCAATATGCCACGTACTAAAAAAGAAGCTAAAGTGTACTATGGTATAGATGGAGAAGAAGTAGAATATACAGATTCAAACATGGATACTGTAAAAGAAGAAGAGATTCAGCACATATTAAATCATTATAAAAAACTAGGAAAAAATGAAGATTTATATGTAAAAAGTTTTGAAGAGATCGCTGAACAATATACAGACACTCAGCTTAAATTAATTACAAAATATTTGCCACTGAATGTTAGAGCTGTTCTTGAAGAAAGATGTCCAAAATATCAACAGGTTATGATTGGAAGCGTAAAAAATCAAGTTGCAGCTAAGGGAAAAGCAGGAAAGAAAATTACTACAAAAAATATAGAGAGTAAAAATGTAAATAAAATTGAACTTATTGATAAAGAATTACAAAAAGCAAAACTTACAAAGCCGGTAGTAATTCCATCTGCAATAAATATGCAAAATGTAAAAAAAGCATATACAACAAAACAAGATACAACGCAGGATGTATTAAATTCAATGAATTCTACAATGCATGATATAGAACAAAATAATGTAATGCCAAGAATTGAACAAAGAGATGATGCTTTTTCATCATTATTTGATGAAGAACCAGAAGATGTTCAGACAAATATTCAAAACAATCCTGTACCTAAACATATAGAGCCTAAGCCAATTGAGCAAGAATATGTACAACCAATAACATTGCAACAAGGCAATACAAATTTGAAGCTTCAACAATTCGGACAAGAAACAAATACAATGCCAGAAAATGAAGAAAGTAATCAAACTGAACCAGTTCAACCGGTAAAGAAGGGGCGTGGAAGACCAAGAAAAGAAAAAGCACCTGAAGAAATTGCTATGGAAGAAGCAAAAGTAAAAAAAGGCAGAGGTAGACCTAAAAAGATAGTTGAACCAGAGGAGACAGTTGAGCCAGAAGCTGTTACATTGCCAGAGACAGAAGAAGATGATGATATAAATCTATTTGATCAAGTATCTTCAAATGTTCAAGAACAAAATTCGGATGATGTAATGTTACCTGGATTTGAAGATGAAACTCCAGAACCAAAGTTTGAGCAACCAGTAGAGAATAAGCCTGTTGATTTCTTTAAAAGAGATTTCAATAATGATTTATTTGTAGATAATGAAATGCCAGAATTACCAGGTATGGAGAGTTTTAACAATAATGAAATTGTAGAATCTCAGGAGAAAAATAAACCTGAAGAAAAGAATGAATATGAAGAAAATGGTGGATATTTGGGTGGAGATTTGCAACAAAATAATACTCAAAATTCAACTATTAATGAGATGGAAAACTATAATAATCCATTCGAATACTTCAATAAAAACAATCAAATACAAGGTTCGAATTCTATTAATACATCAGTTAATAATTCTATGAATGCTGTAGTAAATAGTACTCAAAATGAGAGTAAATACACAACAACATCTAATGTCGTAACAAGTGATTGTAAAATTGTATCATTTGTTGGAACATCAAAGAATGGAACATCATTTTTGGTAAATAATCTAGCTGCTTTATTGTCAAATAAAGGAATAAAGACTGCAATATTAGATTTAACAAAAAATAAAAATGCATATTACATTTATACTCTAAACGAAGATGCATTAAGAGAAAAAGCTTTTAAGTGCATTGATGGTCTTAGAAGTGGAGTGGCAGATGGTATTCAAGTAAATAAAAATCTTACTGTATATACTACATTGCCAGGTGAAAATTCAAGTATAGATGATTTTGAAAATATATTAGACACATTATCTAAAAACTATTCTCTAGTACTATTAGACTGTGATTTTGATACAAATTTAAACTATTTTGCAGAATCTCATGAAATATATTTAGTGCAAACATATGATATTCTTACAATTCAACCATTAACAGCATTCTTAAATGAATTGAAATATAAAAATATTTTAAATCAAAGTAAGTTAAGAATAATAATAAATAAAGCACTTAAACTAAGAAAACTTACAGAAAAACAGATAATAGGTGGAATTTCATGCTATAATGATCCAGCAGCAACATATATAAATACATTATTTGATAAAGACACTATAAAATACACAACAATTCCATTTGAAGACCAAACTTACGGCAGATATTTAGAAAGAATAGCTGATTGTGAAATATCGTTAAATGGGTATTCTAAAATTTTCTTAGACGCATTACAAAGATTAGGAGACATGGTATATCCTTTAATTGCAAACGAAAAAAATAAGACAAAACCAACAAAGAATTATAATGATTATAGCAAAAAGAATACAAAAACAAATTATTCATTTAACAGTAATATGAATGCAACATTAAATAAGATGAGAAATAATTTTTAAATAAACAAAATGAGGTGAAATTTTACAATGATGATAATAATAGTTTTATTACTAGTAGCAATAATAATAGGCCTAATGTTCTATAATATGTCAATACACAAAAAAATTGATTCTTTTAAGAACATAAACCAACAAATTACAAGTTTAAATGTATTACAAGATTTTATGGATACCATAAGTGAAACATCAAGTGTTGATGATAAGCTGAAAAAAATTAATGACATATTAATAGAAAAATATGGCATAAAATATTCAACTATTGTAGTATATAATGGAGCGGAATTTGTAATAAGAGCCTCAAATGTTGCAGAAAAACATTGGGAAACACTAAAAAATTTGCAGTCAGAACCAGTTTTTGCAGATAGTATAGAAACGGGTATTCCCAAATACATTACAGTTGAAAAAGAAGGCGAAAAATTGCCTTATCAAAAAATGGAATTTGGAAGAGCAAAGGCAGCAATGTTTTTTCCAATATACATAGACAATGTTTACATTGGTTATTGGATAATAGAAGGAAGCACTCCTCATGAATTCGATAATGTGGATACTACAATATTAGAAGTTGTAAAAAATAATATTGTTGCTGTTTTGAAAACTGTAGAAAATCAATCTACAATAGAAAAAATTGTAAGAGATGACCAATACTCAGAATTAAAAACAGCAGAGTATTTATACACAGAAGGAAAAAATGTTATAGATAAATATTCTACATCAACTGTTTGCTTATTAAAAATAATAAATTTAGTTGAAATAAACGAAAAAATAAGCAGAAAGACAGGAGATAATGTAATAACACAAGTTTGTAGAGAAATAAAACAAAACTTATCACCAGAATATTTATTTGTAAGATATATGGGACCAAAATTTGCTATAGTTTTTTCAGGTGTTGATTTAGAAGCCGTTGAGGAGTTTATGAAAACAGTAAAAGAAAAAACGGAAGCTATAAAAATAGCACCTGCTGAAGACTATAAAGGAGATGAAACTGAGGTATCACCGAAATTAAATATTGCTCTTGCAAAATATTATAAAGGCACTGCTTTAGTTGGTGTTACTCAAAAACTAGAAGAATATTTAGACACAGCTGATACATCAGAAAGTAATATAAATTATTTATAGGAGGTTTTATATGGTTACAGACGAAACTGTTAGTTTTAATGTTGAAAAAGAAAAAAATGAAAAAACTAGGGATATACTTAAAGAAGTATATAAGGCTTTAACTGAAAAAGGTTACAACCCAATAAATCAAATAGTAGGCTATATACTTTCTGGAGATCCTACATATATAACAAGCCATAATGGTGCAAGAAATTTAATTAGACAAGTTGAAAGAGATGAACTATTAGAAGAAATGGTAAAAAATTATATTGGATTGGACAAGTAATATATGAGAGCTTTAGGAATAGATTATGGAGATGCAAGAGTTGGAATTGCTATAACAGACCCATTAGGCTATACGGCGCAAGGGCTAGAAACAATTCATCATCAAGGAAATGATAAAATAGTTTTAAAGCGTTTGGAAGAAATACTTGCTGAATATAATAACGAAATTGATACATTTGCAATTGGAATGCCATTGAATATGAATGGCACAAAAACAGAACGCGTGGAAGTTACAGAAAAGTTCATACATAAATTACAGTGTAAATTCAATAAAATAAAAATTGAAAGAATAGACGAAAGACTAACAACTGTAGAAGCTCATAAAACAATGAACTTTTTAAATGTAAATAAGCACAAAAAAAGAAACATAGTAGATACAATTTCAGCAGTATATATTTTGGAATCTTATATGAAAATGAAAAAAGATAATTTAATATAATTGAAAAAAAATAAAATAATAGTATAAATAAAATGGTTTTAATTTTGTAGAAATACAAATTATAATAAAATTAATTTTGAAGGGAGAATAAAGTAATGAATGACGAAAACATAACAAACAATTCTGAGGAAGAATTATCAGACAACATAATAACTTTAACAGATGAAGAAGGAAAGGAATCTAACTTCGAACTTTTAGATTTAGTCGAATTAGATAACGAAGAATACGTAGTTTTATTACCAGTAGACGATGAAGAAAGTGAAGAACCAGGAGAGGTAGTAATTTTAAAAGTTGAAGATTCAGACGATGACAGTGATGAAGAAACAGAATCATATGTTAGCGTTGAAGATGAAGAAACATTAACAAAAGTATTTGAGATATTTAAAGATAAATTCAAGAATGAATTTGATTTTGTAGACTAATAAAACACAAGAATATGGCTATTGAATTTTCTTCAATAGCCATTTTGTAATTGAAAATTAAATGCAAATAATTTATGCTTTAAGGAGGAAGAAAAATGCAAAAATTTAGTACATGGATGGTATTAGCTTTAGATGTAATGTTTTGGTTATTTAGAATAATTGCAGCATATACAAGTTCTATGGGTATAGAATTTATGGTAAAGCCAATGGATATGAATATGGAAATAGCAATGATATTTCTAGCTTTAATATGTTTTGTGTTTATTGTAAAGAGAAAATTCTTAGGTTCCATTGTATATATGATTGGATATTTAGGCTATTTTGGTGTATATCTATTTAAAAATTTACAAGCAATGCAGGCCGGAGCTGGAATGATGGATGATTATATAAATGTATTATTCTCTTTAGCAGGAGTTGCATTACCACTATTTACATTTTTGGACTTATTACTTGACAAAAATAGACAAGCCCATCCAACAGATAAAAAGACTGACTGGTTTTATAATAACAAGAAATATGATATGGAAAAAGACGAAAGAGCAGATAAGAACAATTATAGAACATTGTAAAAATATTTATTTAATGTGAATTTGAAGTTGACGTAATATTAAAAAACTGTTATAATAATTTATGTTTGAAAAAACGCAAAAATATGAAAGGAGAACGCTTAGTACGTAATCATTTCACTTCCAAATAGCTGATATTTGGAATACAAACAAAAGAGGAGACTTTTATATGGAAAAAGCAAACGATAGCAAAATTTTACGGGTAAACGGTGCAATTGCAACGGATAATTCGATTACTTTAATAACAAAAGTAAATGGAAAATGGTATGCAACGCGAGCTAAAGACAATAATGGCGCTATTGCTTATGAAAATTGCAAGGCAAAAATTGAAGATAATGATGACTTAATCATAGACGAGATGAAGTCGAGGGCTATTTCTGCCATTAGTATTTTTGTAATAGTAGTGTTAGCGTATCAGATTACAGTTGTATTTAAAAATTTGATGTTTGCCACTATCGTAACGGCTTTGTGCATTGACAGTGTTGCGTGGAAAGGTTCAATACTGAAATACTTTAATAACTTTTGGAAAATAATTCATAAAAAAGAAAGAAGGAGAATGCATGCTGCAACACACAAAGTATTAAATGCTTATGAATTCCTAAAATCAGTGCCAAATACTGATGAGGCAAAGAAATATAGCAGTTTCACTGAAAATTGTGATGATGCTAAAAATAGCCTTGGAATCGTAACTTTGCTTTTTATGTTCATGGTAGGTTGGATTGATGGACGGTTTATAACACCGGAAAAGACGCTTATGGTATATGGCATAGCTTTAATTGTTTATGCTGTCATCTTTAGATTGGGATTATACAAATTTGCAAGTTGGTATTCTTTAAAGAAACCGACTAGGCATCAAATATCTATGGCCATAGTTGCCTTGGAAGAACATTTGGAGTTAATTAAAAAGGTGAAAGAAGATGAAGACTGTATACTTGGAGATGAGAAGATAAAAGATATTTTCATTTCCTATGAGGAAGCAACTACAATTTGAGTGAACTAAAACACTATAGGTAAAACAGAAAGAGCAACGTATCAGCTATACGTAGCTCTTTCTGTTTATTTTAATTATGAAATTATATTATTACAGACATTATTTTAGAAATTAAGAATTATATAATCTACTTTTTGAAAATGAAGAGAAAATTAACTTTATAAAAGTGGATAAATATGGTATAATAAAAAATGATTGTATTATTGTGTTGTAAAAGGGAGAAATTAGTTTGTGGACTATATATTTCATTTAATAAATCAAGAAAGGGATGAAATTTATTATGAATAATAGTAAAAAAATAATAGAAAAGAAACGAATAATGCTTCCTCAAGAGTATCAATATCATGGTAAAGAACGACTTATATAAACACTCTTTAAAACTCTTATTTTATAAGGTTTTTAATTAAATTTCTTTTTACAATTTTTAATAAAAAATTAATAAAAATTATAAGAAAAATCGGGTAAAAACTACTTAAGGAAACTTTTTTATAAGAAGGTGAATATTTTGAAGATAGAAGATTTAAGAAAAGATTATGATGAATTACAAGTTAAAT
>CAKOZB010000038.1 GCA_934131055.1 uncultured Clostridia bacterium
ATTCCTGGCAATTTTTTTAAAGTATTTACTTCATTTGTAATTACTGCAAGTGCAAATCTTGATGGTGTAATATTTGAAAGTATTGTTATTGCAGATTTTGCTCCTATTCCCCCAACAGATATTAGAAGTTCAAACATATGTAGTTCTTCGTTTGTATTAAATCCAAATAAACTAATATCATCTTCTCTTACTTTTAAATATGTATATACGCGAACCTGCCTATTTTCTTGTAATTCATCTATCGATTTTTTAGACATGAATACTTTATACCCTATGCCTTGTACTTCAATTATTATATATTCTTCTGATTTTACTACTAATTCACCTTTTAAATATGCTATCATAAGTTTCCATTAATCAATTTATTTACATATTTTCTATTCTTGTACATTTTAAAGTTATTACATTGCATCATTCTTTTTATCACATTATGTGTTTTCTATTTATAATATCAGCAAGCTCTATAAATTGATTATTCCCTTTCTTTTATTATCAAACAAATTTTCTCTTAATGGTTAATATTTTATCATATTTTTAGTATTTTGCAAGAGTTTATTGTAATTTTTTCAGGTTTGCTTGAACTATTTTTTGCATATGATATAATGACAATATTAAAATCAATTTTATTTTGAAGGAGGATTATTTATGACACCACATAATGAAGCTAAAATTGAAGATATTTCTAATATTGTATTAATGCCAGGAGATCCACTTAGAGCAAAGTACATTGCAGATACTTTTTTAGATGATGCAAAACTTGTTAATACGGTTAGAAACATGTTTGGTTACACTGGTTTTTATAAAGGCAAAAAGATTACAGTTTTTGCATCTGGAATGGGTATGCCAAGCATTGGAATTTATTCTTATGAGTTGTACAAATTTTATAATGTAGATACAATTATTCGTATAGGGTCTTGTGGAGCCTACAACGAGAATTTAAACCTTTTAGATACCATATTAGTAGATAATACATATACAGAAGGAAACTACGCATATGAGCTAAATGAGGAAGATTGCCACATAATGAATTCATCATCAGATATAAATAAAGTTATTGAAGATACATCAAAAAAATTAAACATTCCTTATGTAAAAGGAAATACTCTTTGTACAGACTGTTTCGATTATTATGTAAAAGATGTTAATAGCTTAATTGCAAGATTCCCAAAAGAATTAAATATAATCGGAGCAGAAATGGAAGCATTTGCGCTTTTCTATAATGCAAAATTACTTGGAAAGAAAGCTAGCTGTTTACTAAGTGTAGTAGATTCTCACTATAAACATCAAGAAATCTCGGCAGATGAAAGACAAACTTCATTAAATTCTATGATAAAATTAGCATTAGAATCTGCTATAAATTTATAAAATTATAAGTTCTAATTCAAGCAATGTTTATTTGTTGCCATTAAAATATTTATTTAACCTTAATATAAAACCGAACCATAAAATATTTAACATTTTAGGTTCGGTTATATTTTTATTTTGTTATTGATAAAACTTTATATTTAGCAATTCCGCCCGGTGTTTTTACTTCTACCATATCGTTTTTCTTCTTGCCTAATAAAGCAGCTCCAACTGGTGATTCATTAGAAATTTTATTTTCTGCTAAATTTACTTCTGTTGAACCAACTATTGTATATGTAACATCTTCATCATATTCTTCATCATGTACTTTTACAATATTTCCAACTTGAACTGTTTTTGTATCTATTTCAGATTCATCAATTATTTTAGCATATCTTATTTTATTTTCTAGCTCTGCTATTTTTCCTTCATTTTCTGCTTGAGCATTTTTTGCTTCATCATATTCAGAGTTTTCTGATAAATCTCCAAAGCCTAATGCTACCTTTATTTTTTCAGCAATTTCTGCTCTTTTAGTTGTTCTTAAATAATCTAATTCTTTCTCTAATTTTTCAAATCCTTCTTTTGATACTATTACGCCTTTATCTTCCATGCTATAAAACCTCCTTGTTTTTTTGCAGTATTAACTTTTAAAATCATTGTATAATGATACCCCTTTTTTTCACTTTTGTCAAGTATTTTTCGTCTTCTAATGTCTAATCATTTCATGTAATTATACAATTTTATTTCATACCTTTATAGTGCTCAATTTCTAGGTAATTTCTTCCATTTTATATTATTTTATTTCAACATTTCCTCTATTTCCTATAAGTTCATATTCATTTTTTTCTATCTTTTCTCGTACCGCTTCTGCCCATTTTTCTTTTTGTATATTATACTCATCTTGTAATTCAAATTCACCCTTGTCTATTAATTTTACATTATTTATTATATTCCCATCAAAATACATTAATTTATCTATCTTTGTATCTGCAATATTAAAAATTATAGCAGTTCTATTTATACAATATTCTGCAATTTTATCTTCACTAAAATCCACATTTAATATATACCTTGCATTTTTTAAACTCTTTCTTTTATTGTTTAACACAGATATTGGTTCAAAATTTTTCTCTGTTTCTTCCTCTAAACCTGCAAACTGCTTTCTGTTAGACGTGACTATATTAATCATTTTATATTGTGTTATTAATTTGCTTATAAGCTGTGTATTATTATAATCTTTTGTATCAATTAATATGCTAAGTGACTGTTCCTCTGGAATTTGTTTTTTCCTTTCAATTACCGACTTTATTACTTCTCTTGCAAAATCTCTATATATGTTCTTACTTTCTTTGCTATTTTTTATAATTTTATTTACATTTTGATATATTTCAATATTTTCTTTATTACTAGCAATCTCTTTTATTCTTCTAGACAATATTATATTTGAATTTACATTTTTTCTTACTATATTCTCTATTTTTCTCAACGTTTTTTCTTCTTTATTATGCACTGTGTAACATATGTACTTGATTTTATCATCACTTTCAATCATTTTTATATTTCCAAATACATATTTTAGCTTCTTTATTTTTCTTAAAAAATTTATAAATCCATAAGATAGATCATTAATATCCTTATAATATTCTAATGTAAAATATATTGTTTTTTTCATAGCATCACCCAATATAATATATTATTGATATTATCTTTATAAAACCCATTTTTACATCATCATAAATAAAAATTTAAAATTGCCGAAAAAAGAGAGCTTCCTTATTTCTAAGAAGCTCTCAAAAAGTTTAGTTAGTTGGTAGTCTACTAGTTTAGAGTTTTATTAATAGATTACATTATTTAGTTTGACTTTTCTCCTTCCTCTGCTTCAGAAATCATCTCTTCTTCAGCAGATTCCCTCACATCTTTATCAGATGTGTCCGTGTCGCTCAACTCAGGCTCTTCCACAGGGTTCTCTTCGGCAGGTTCAATCAAAGCATCTTCAACGTCAGGCTGTTCTTCTGCACCATCTGCATTGTCTTCAACAGCCGTAGTCTTCGTTTCAGAACTGCTCTGACCATTTTTTGTTCTGTTCAGACCAGAAAGCAAGGACTCAGAGAGTTCCTTAACTTCTTCGTTCATAGAACGACCATTCAGAGCTTGGTTCTCAACGTTGAGGCTCTTCATGAGCACAGGAATCTGGCTAATGGTATCAAGCAAGATGTTGCCTGTCTTACCAGCTCCCATAGCATTCTGGAGTCCATCGCCGCCAATATGCACAAACTCTGCATTCTGGCCAACGTTTGCCATAACCTCTGCCATGGCAGTGGAAACCTTAATCTGAGCCTCAGTCTGAATTCTGAGTTTCTCGATTTCGAAGTTCACCTTATCGTTGGCAGCACGTGCTTCTGCAATAGCCTTTTCACCTTCAGCTTCAGCAAGCTTCTTTGCCTTGATACCTTCTGCATCTGCGAGCAAATCTGCCTTTTTGCCTTCAGCCTCAGCGATAGCCTTGGCCTTAGTAACATCTGCCTGTGCAAGACCTTCTTCACGGATTTTTGATGCCTCAGCCTCAGCCACCTTTACCTTGGTTTCAGCTTCAGTTCTTTCGACATCAGCCTTACCCTGTGCTTCCTTTCTAGCCGCTTCTGCATTTCGCTCTGCGACCTTAATGTTTGCATCAGCTTCAATGGCTTTAACATCAGCCTCAGCTTCTGCTTCAACACGCTTTTTCTGCTTATCGCTTTCAGCACGAGTAAGCAAAACTTCTCTCTGCTTCTGAGCAGCAAGGTTTTCCTGTTCGGCCTTCATAACCTCTACAGCACCCTTCTGTTCTTCAACCTCACGCAGACGAATTGTCTTCTGCAGTTCACCCGCAACATCCGCATTAGCTTTTGCCGTATCTGTTGCAATTTTGAATTCTGCAAGTTTTGTATCTGTCTCCTTACGTTTTTCCTGCTCGGCAAGTTCAGCCTCCATCTTGGCGATTTTGGACTCTTTTTGCGCATTTGCCTCTGTAATCTCAGCAACTTGAGTTGCAACAGCCTTCTTTTCTCTGGTAGTCTGCTCTACCTCAGCAGCCTTAATTGCAGCAGCTTTTCTCTTGTCAGCAGAATCAAGTGCAGCAATATCGTCATAGTAACCATTATTGTCACTAATATCCTGAATGTTCAGAGATACCAATTCCAATCCCATGTTTTCCATTTCATCTGCTACACTTTGTTGAACCTTCTGCTTAAAGGCTTCTTTATCCTTCAGCAAAGCCTCTGGCGTCATAGATGCAACAACATCACGAACAGCACCCATAAGGGTAAGCTTAACATCTGCAACAATACCATCATTGCCACGTTCTTTGAACGAAATAATTGCTGTACGCAGTTTGCTTTCGTCCGAAACACAAGGTCGAATTTGTGCCGTCCAGTCTGCCACAATCGGAACTGCCGTGCATGTTTTAATTTCGTCTTTGTCAGCCTTAACGGTCAACATACAAAGGTCAAAGTAGTCTGCCTTCCGAAAAATCGGTATAACAAACGAGCCACCAGAGATTTTGATTACGGGTTCTTTGCCACCCGTAATAATCAAAACCTTGTCAATGCTTGCAACCTTGTAGATTGATGCCAAAAAGAGCAAAATCAGCAAGATTGCAATAACTGCTATGATAATTTCTACATGAGTCATAATGAAATCCATCTAAAATGTCCTCCTTATAATTGTCAAATGATTTCATAAACTACCTATTACTAACCAACTTTTTCCAACTAGTAATAAAACTCTCGCAATATTATACTACCTTTTTCTGTTTATGTAAAGTATTTTCGAGTAAATAGAAAAATAGACAGACAATCTTCTAGATTATATGTCTATTTATATTATTTATCGTTATTTTACATTCAAAACTTCTGAAACAACATTCCAAATGTCTTCTGTTTCTCTATCTTTTTCCCAATATGCAGCACCTGCTAAATTATATGTGTTAACTAATTCTAGCTTATATTTTATAGATTTAGCATCTTCTATCCAAATCTTATATGTTTTTCCACCTTTTTCGTACTCTGCATAATTTTGTTTTAGCGAATCGTCCCATGTCGTTTTTGTTCCTTCTGGTAAGTTTTTTGCTATATTTTTCATGTTAACTACTTTACTTGTTACACTTCCATTGTTTTCAGTCCAAATTCTTGTATAGAATGGTGTTCCTAGTATTATCTTGCTTGCATCTACACCTTCTTGCCCTAAGAATTTTTTGATGTTTGCTTCTACCCAATCACAACCAGCCGTTGTTCCTTCTTTAGGTGATGACACTCCATTTTGGTCATATCCCATAAATACTATATAGTCTGCAACATCACCTATCACATTTCTGTCATAACATAGAGACCAATCTGGTGAACCATCTGGTGCTGTTACATCAACAGATAAAACCTTTCCAAGTTCTTTTAATCTAGGTGCTAATTCTATTACTAATCTAGAATATACATCTTTATCACTTTCATTTAAGTACTCAAAGTCCAGGTTTATTCCATCAAGATTAAATGTTACTACTGCAGTTACTATATTGTTTATTAACTTTTCTCTTAATTTGTAATCATTTAATATCTCAGTTGTAGTTGGCTTGTCCGAATTATTTGAAAGTAATGCCCAAACCTTGTATCCATTATTATGAGCCCAATTTATATAATTTGTTCCTGCTGTTCCAACATTAGCAACAAGGTTTCCTTTTCCTCCATCTTGTAATGATAAAAATGCTGGAGATACAACATTTACACCTTTTATTGTTCCTGTTCTTTGTGGCGCAGATGCATACTCTGAAAAATAATCCCATACCAAGCTAATATTTCCTTCAATTTGTTTCTCTATGTTTAATTTTTCTCTAATCTGTTTTTCATTTGCTAAAGTACTAGTTTTTACATAGCCAATCTTTCCATTTTCTGTTGTAACCTTAGTCCAGCCATTTTCTGCAGTCTTATCATCCTTCACAACTGTAACATTATCGCCTTTTTCGATTTTATCAACAGTCTTTGAAAAACTTGTTGGCATATATTTTACTGAATTATTCTTGCTACTATTAGCATATACAAGTTCTCTATCTAATGAAACTAAAACAACAGTATTTGTCTCACTTATATATTTTGTTTCCACATTGTATACACTTTTGCTAATTTCAGAGAAAGGTAAATAAAACTCATTACCTATCTTTTTGGCTGGCGCAATTAGACTCACATCTGAGCTATTTATTGTGCATTTATTTTTATCAATCACAAATGTTGCAACCTTTGTATCTGATGTTGTTATAATTTGATTGTACTTATTATCATAAAAAATATGGTCATCAAAGAAATTTGCAATATCTTTAGTAGATAAATATACTACATCATCTTCTACAATTACATCATTCTTGATACTCTTTGTAACATTTCCATTATTAATTACTAAATTAGTTTTCCCAGTAATTTCATTTCTTATATAATTTTGTGCTGTATTAAGTACAAATACTATTGCCAATGCAAATATTATTGTTACAATTAATTTATAAATATATATTTTCTTTTCTTTTTTCTTACTTCTCATATAATTACTATTCCTCTTTCTATTTGCAAATCTAGTTATAAAATTATAATTATTTTTAAACCAGTTCCTCACTTTTCTCTACTATAATACCATAAAGAATATTTTTAGTGAAGTAATTTATTAAATTTTTTTAAGATTATAAAAAATAAGCAATCAAAGTTTCCTTCAATCACTTATTTAATATTTTAATATTTGATTTCTTACAACAATCTCGTTTTCTTTTTTTTCATTGCTACTCATATTTTCAAACTGTACTATGTCATTTTTTTCGTTTAATAATCTATTTTTTCTTCTCTTAAAAAAGCCTCCAGACTGTATTTGATACTGTTCGCTATCAACCATTGTAAAGTCTGTTGTTTCGTTATCTTCTTTTATATATTCATCCACTTTTTTGTTTACATCATACTCTATACTATTGTGTTCATGTTGTTGATAGAAGGTTTCTGTATACATTTTTGATTGATGTAAGCCATTTTCTTCTTCTTTCAAATATGCTTCTATTTGTTCTCTCTGTGATTTTGTAAATTTTTCTATTGGATATTCAAGATATTTGTACTGCCAAATTGCCATTCTATCTTCATTTGAATATATAGAATTTATTAAATCGTCACAGTTATATTCTGCCAAAAATTCAACATTTTCTATACTAATTGTTATATTTGTCCAATTTATCTTGTCATATTTTTGGCATTCATGTCTTAATTTTTTTATATAGTCATACAATTCATCTGTAAGTTTTATATATTCTTCTTCGTTTAGATTAAATTTTTGCGGAATTTGATACACATTTATTGGATTTCTTTTTATTATACTCTTGGGAAAATAGTAAAAAAACATTTCTCCTGTTTCTTCACCATTATCCCTTTGTATAACTGACGCATAAAGATATATGCTTTCCCATTTTTCTGGTATCATATAAAAAAGGCATTTTCTAATTTCAGAATATAAATCTTTTATAGTTTCACCCTTTGGCATATGCGCTCCCTTATTTTCTATTTTTCAACTATAATACTTTCTCCAGTCATTTCTTCTGGCTTCTTTAATCCCATTATGTCTAACATTGTTGGTGTTAAATCAGCTAGTTTTCCTTCTCTTAGTTTTGCATTATCCATTCCAACTAATATTAGTGGAACAGGGTTTGTTGTGTGTGCTGTGTGTGGCTCTCCTGTTTTGTAGTCTATCATTTGCTCACAGTTTCCATGGTCAGCAGTTATCATTAATACACCATTTTGAGCATTTACAGCTTCTACAACTTTGCCAACACTTGCATCTATTGTTTCAACTGCTTTTATAGCAGCTTCTAAGCTTCCTGTGTGTCCAACCATATCTGGGTTTGCGAAGTTTAATATTATTGCATCATATTTCTTAGAGTTTATTGCTTCTACAACTTTTTCTGTGACTTCTGGTGCACTCATCTCTGGTTGCATATCATATGTTTCAACCTTTGGTGATGGAACCAATATTCTGTCTTCTCCTGGATATTGTTTTTCTTGGCCACCATTAAAGAAGAATGTTACGTGAGCATATTTCTCTGTTTCTGCTATACGTAATTGAGTATATCCTAAATTACTGATATATTCTCCGAATGTATTTTTTAGATGTTCTTTCTTGAATGCAACATCAACATTTGGTAATGTTTCATCATATGGAGTCATACAAACAAAGCATAAATCCAAATCTTTTCTTGTTTCAAAATCATTAAATTCTGGGTCAACTAATGTTCTGCTTATTTCTCTTGCTCTATCTGGTCTAAAGTTAAAGAATATTACAGAATCGTGTGGCTCTATTTTTGCAACTGGTGTATCTCCATTGCAGATTACAGTTGGCTCTATAAATTCATCAAAAATTTCTTTTTGGTATGATGCCTCTACTGCTTGTATTGCAGATGAAGCCTTGTTTCCAACTCCATTAACCATTGCATCATAAGCCTTTTGAACTCTTTGCCATCTCTTATCTCTATCCATTGCATAGAATCTTCCAGATATACTTGCAATTTTGCCTATTCCTTTTTCCTTCATTTTTTCTTCTAGTTTTGTAATATATCCTTCGCCTGAAGCTGGTGGAGTATCTCTACCATCCATAAAGCAATGTACAAATACATTTTCAAAATCTTTTCTCTTTGCAAGTTCTAATAATCCATACAAATGGCGAATGTGGCTGTGTACACCACCGTCTGATACTAAGCCCATTATATGCAATTTAGAATTATATTTCTTACAATTTTCTATTGCCTTATTAAATTCTGGAATACTGAAAAAATCTCCATCTTCTATTGATTTTGTTATTTTTGTTAACTCTTGATAAACAATTCTTCCAGCTCCAATGTTTGTATGGCCTACCTCTGAATTTCCCATTTGTCCTTCTGGCAAACCAACACTCATTCCACTAGCAAAAATTCTTGTTGTTGGGCATGTTTTCATTAATTTGTCTATGTTTGGAGTATTGGCAAGCTTTACTGCATTTCCTTGCTCATTTTCATTTATTCCAAAACCATCTAATATCATTAGCATTGTCAATTTATTTTTCATTTTTTATTTCATTTCCTTTCCAAAGGCACAGAGCTGTATTTTTTTCTATAAATCAGCTCCATGCTACACACTGTGTCTATTTATTGTAATTTACTATTTTTGCAAATTCGTCTACTTTTAAACTTGCTCCTCCAACTAAGGCTCCATCAATATCTGATGTTTCGAATAGTTCTTTTGCATTTGTTGATTTTACACTTCCACCATATTGAATAATTACATCTTCTGCAACCTTTCCATATATTTCAGAAATCTTTTTTCTTATAGCTTTAATACTATTATTTGCATCTTCTGATGTAGCTGTTTTTCCAGTTCCAATTGCCCAGATTGGCTCATATGCTATTATAGTATTTTTTACTTGTTCTTCTGTAAGACCAGCTAGTGCCAGTTCGACTTGCTTTGTTATAACTTCTTCTGTTTTGCCAGCTTCTCTTTGTTCTAAAGACTCTCCAACACAAACTATTGGTTTTAAATCATTCGCAAATGCAGATTTAATTTTCTTGTTTACAGTTTCATCTGTTTCTGCAAAATATGCACGTCTTTCGGAGTGACCTATTATAACATATTCAACTCCTATACTCTTTAGCATTTGTCCAGAAACTTCTCCTGTATATGCACCCTTTTCTTCCCAATGCATATTTTCTGCACCAATATGAATATTTGTGCCTTCTGTTGTATGCCATGCATAAAATAAATCTGTATATGGCACACACAATATAACCTCATTTTCAGAATCTTTTACAAGAGGAGCTAAACCTTCTATAAAATTTATTGTATCTGCTGGAAGCATATTCATTTTCCAGTTTCCTGCGATTACCTTTCTTCTCATACACGTCCTCCTTAATATTTTGATTTAATAATTGTATTATTTATAAAATTAAATGCGTAGCCCCACCGTCGAAAGTTCTCATAGCGAAGCTTGAGCCAAGGGGTAGTCAGTTAATTTTAGAAAAATACAATTATTAAATATAGTTATTTGTCTAGTAAGCATTCAACTCCTGGAAGTTTCTTTCCTTCTAAGAATTCTAGTGATGCTCCACCACCTGTTGAAATGTGTGTGAATTTATCGCCAATTCCTAGTTTTTCTATTGCAGCTGCTGAATCTCCTCCACCTATTACTGTTGTAACGTCTTCTAGGTTTCCTAAATATTCTGCTATTGCATTTGTTCCTATTGCAAATTGGTCAAATTCGAACAATCCTAAAGGTCCATTCCAGATAACAGTTTTTGCTTTTGATAATTCGTCTTGATACATCTTTATTGTTTCTGCACCAATGTCGAATCCTTCCCAACCATCTGGTATTTCTGTGTATTTAACAGTTTTACTTTCTGTGTCTTCTTTGAATTCTTTTCCTACTTTAGTATCTACAGGAAGCATCAATTTTACACCTTTTGCTTTAGCTTTTTCCATTAAACTTTTTGCTAAATCTAATTTATCTAATTCGCAAATAGAATTTCCAACATTGTATCCCATTGATTTAAAGAATGTGTAAGCCATTCCTCCACCGATCATTAATGTATCTACTTTTTCTAATAAGCTATCGATAACGCCAATTTTATCTGATACCTTTTTTCCTCCAAGTATTGCAACAAATGGTCTTTCTGGATTTTCTAGTGTTGTTCCTAAGAAGTTTAATTCTTTCTCCATTAAGAAACCTGCTACTGCTGGTAAATAGCTTGCTACTCCTGCTGTTGAAGCATGTGCTCTGTGAGCTGTTCCAAATGCATCATTTACATATATTTCCGCTAAGCTTGCAAGCTCTTTTGCAAACTCTGGGTCATTTGCTTCTTCTCTACTATCAAATCTAACGTTTTCTAATAGAACAATTTCTCCATCTTTCATGTTTGCAGTTAATTCTTTAGCACTCTCTCCTATTATATCATTTGCAAGTTTTACTTCTTTACCTAATAATTTAGATAATTCTTTTGCAACTGGCTCTAAGGAAAAATCTTTATTTACTTGTCCCTTTGGTCTTCCTAAATGTGAACAAAGAATTACTTTGCAATCATTATCTAATAAATATTTTATTGTTGGAAGTGCTCCAACTATTCTTCTATTATCTGTTATATTTTTATTTTCATCTAAAGGAACATTAAAATCACATCTTACTAAAACTTTCTTTCCTTTAACATCAATGTCTCTAACAGTCTTTTTATTCATGGTATATCTTCCTTTCTTAAATTGTAATAAAAGGGCTTGATTCACTCTATACTGTGCCAAGCCCATGTTGTTATTATACTCTATTATTTATGATCAACTTTTGCCATGTATGCTGCTAAGTCTACTAATTTATGTGCATATCCCCACTCGTTGTCATACCAAGCTACTAATTTAACAAATGTGTCTGTAAGCATTATTCCAGCTTTGCTATCGAATATTGATGTATGTTCATCTCCTAAGAAGTCTGAAGATACAACATCTTCATCAACATATTCAACTATTCCTTTTAATTCTCCTTCTGCTGCTTTCTTCATTGCTGCACAGATTTCTTCGTATGTTGTAGGTCTTTCCAAATTACATGTTAAATCAACAACTGATACATCTATTGTTGGTACTCTAAATGCCATACCTGTTAATTTTCCATTTAATGCTGGAATAACTTTTCCAACTGCTTTAGCAGCTCCTGTTGATGATGGAATTATGTTTGCGCTTGCAGCACGTCCGCCTCTCCAATCTTTTTTAGAAGCTCCATCAACTGTTTTTTGTGTAGCTGTTGTGCTATGAACAGTTGTCATTAATCCATCTTTTATTCCAAAGTTATCATTTATAACTTTTGCTAAAGGTGCTAAACAGTTTGTTGTACAAGATGCATTTGAAACTATGTTCATGCTTGGATCATATGTTTCGTTGTTTACACCCATTACAAACATTGGAGCATCTTTTGAAGGTGCACTTATTACAACTTTTTTAGCTCCCGCATTTAAGTGAGCTTGTGCTTTTTCCATTGTTGTGAATACACCAGAACATTCTAGAACATATTCAACTCCTTCTT
>CAKOZB010000039.1 GCA_934131055.1 uncultured Clostridia bacterium
TTACAACATTTGACTTGGGTGAGATAGCAAAAAAATGCCAAGAGAAACTAGCAATAGAAATAGAAAAGAAAAAACAAAATGTCGAATGTTACGTTACAGCCGATGTTCCACCAATAGAAGCAGACAAGAATGGAATAGAAAGAGTAATCTTAAACGTATTATCTAATGCCGTGAAATATACGCAAGAAGAAGGAATTATCAAAATTTATGTTGGTTTTGTATATAATGATGCTTACATAAAAGTAATAGATAACGGAATTGGAATTCCAAAAGAAGATTTAGCAAGAGTGTTCGAACGTTTCTACAGGGTAGATAAGGCTCGTTCAAGAGAAATGGGCGGTACTGGACTTGGACTATCAATTGCAAAAGAAATAATAGAACAAAATAATGGAAGTATAGACATCAAGAGTGAATTGGGAAAAGGAACAGAAGTTGTTATTAGAATTCCAGCTGTAAAGAAAGGAACAGAAAATGAGTGATAAATTAAAAAATATATTAGAATGGATTGAATGCATAGTAATAGCAATTGTACTTGCATTATTAATAAGATATTATGTTGGAACTCCAACAGTAGTTCAAATGGATTCAATGTACCCTACATTAAAGCAAGGGGAAAGGTTAGTACTAAACAGAATACCAAGAACAAGAAAGCAACTTCCTAAAAGAGGAGATATAATAACATTTGAACAACCAAGTGTTACATATATTGGAGAAGATAAAGTAGATTTAAACAATCCAGTTGCAATATATGACAAAGAGCCAACAAATGTATTCTCTAAGTTCGCATATTATGTGCTAGAATGGGGAAAGACGAGCTATATAAAAAGAGTTATAGGTTTACCAGGTGAACATGTACAAATAATGGATGGAAAAGTATATATTAATGGCGAGGAATTAGATGAATCTGCTTACTTAAATTCAAATGTGAAAACTGAAGCTTATGGTGGAATGTTTACAGATATAGTAGTTCCAGAAGGTTACGTATTTGCGATGGGAGATAATAGAAGCGTTTCGGCAGATTGTAGAAGATTTGGTTGTATTCCATTAGAAAAAATAGAAGGAAAAGTTACTATAAGATTTTGGCCATTAAATAAATTTGGAACTATAAAAAAAGCTGAATAGGAGATAAAAACTTGAGTTTTGAAAATATTATTGGAAATAAGAAAATAAAATCAGAATTTATAGAAACCATAAAAAATAATACATTATCACATAGCTATTTATTTGTTGGACAAGAGGGAATTGGAAAAAAGTTATTTGCAAAAGAACTTGCTAAAATGGCTTTATGCTTGAATAATCCAAATAGTTCTAAAGGTGATATTTCGGAAGAAA
Organism: uncultured Clostridia bacterium; assembly: GCA_934131055.1. GTDB lineage: Bacteria > Bacillota > Clostridia > TANB77 > CAG-508 > CAG-245. Next base: position 1,333 of record CAKOZB010000039.1, read on the forward strand.
ATGTTAATGTTAGTGCTAATGTAATTGGAAATGATAATTGCAGCTCATGTGTAAAATTTGATTCAGGAAACAACCCAGACTTTGTTTTGATAGAGCCTGATGGGAATTCTATCAAAATAGCACAGATAAGAGAGATGCAAGAAAATGTGTATACAAAACCCATTGTGTCTAGAAAAAAAGTATTTATAATAAATGATAGTGATAAGATGACAGAAGAGGCTCAAAATAGCCTATTAAAAACGTTAGAAGAGCCACCTGAATACATAATGATAATATTAATAACGGCAAACGAAAATAAATTGTTAAACACAATAAAATCTAGATGCTTAAAAATAAGTTTTAATAATCTGGAAACAAGAGATTTAATTTCATACATAAATAGTGTGCAGGAAATGCAAGTGCCAAGTGAAAATTTGTTAAAGATGTGTAACGGAAGCATTGGAAAGCTAATGAAGGTAAATGAAAATTTAGAAGAATACAATGCAGTAGAAAGTACAACCAACAATTTTCTAAATGAAAAAATTCCAAATGTAGTAAAAATGTTAAGCCAATTCGAAATACTATATAAATCAAAAGAGATTATAAACGATTTACTAGATTATATGATAGTAATAATTTATGAATATATCAACAAAAATAAAGATTATAGAGCAAAATTTTTGAATTTAATAGCAATAATAGAAGACACCAAAAATAGAATAGTTTTAAATAATAATTATGATATGTGTATTGATAATTTAGTGTTGAAATTGTGGGAGGAGACGGTTGAAAAATAATTTTATTATTTTCAACCAAATTTAAGAAGGGAGATTATAGATGAAAACAATAGTAGGGGTTAGATTCAGAAAGCCTGGCAAAGTTTATTTCTTTGATCCAGGATACATACAATTAAACTTGAAAGATAAAGTCGTGGTTGAAACTACAATGGGAGAAGACGTAGGAGAAGTTGTAATAAATAAAAGACAGATTCCAGACGATAAAGTTTCAACAGAATTAAAAAGAATAGTAAGACTTGCAAATAATAGAGATTTAAAAAGAGTAGAAGACAACAAAATAAAAGAACAAAAAGCAATGAAGGTGTGCAAAGAAAAAATAAAAAAACACAAATTAGACATGAATTTAGTAGATGTAGAATATAAGTTTGATAATAGTAAAATAATATTCTATTTTACAGCTGATGGACGTGTAGATTTTAGAGAGCTTGTAAAAGATTTAGCAGCTATCTACAAAACAAGAATAGAGCTAAGACAAATAGGTGTTAGAGATGAAGTTAGAAAAATAGGTGGAAACGGTGTTTGTGGAAGAGAACTATGCTGTTGCTCATTCTTAAATAATTTCGACATGGTATCAATAAAAATGGCAAAAGAGCAAAGTGCTTCTCTAAATCCATCAAAAATATCTGGAAACTGTGGAAGACTAATGTGTTGCTTGAAATATGAGCAAGAAGTATATGAAGACAAAATAAAAAAATTACCAAAAGTAGGTTCAATAGTAAAAACAGAAGATGGAGAAGGAACTGTTGTTACACAAGAGGTATTGAAAGAAGCAATAAAGGTACAATTTAGGAAAGACGACATCACAACATACAAAACATATCCAGCAAAAGACGTAAAAGTAATAAAAAATGCAAGCGAAAATGATAAAGGCAGTATTGAAAATACAGTAGATAGTGAAGAAATGGCTAATTTAAAAGAATTACAAAAATTAGAAGAACTAGAGAAAAGAGACAAAATAATAGAAAAAGAAGAAAATAAAAGGAGAAATAATTAAATTTTACATAAACAAACCAGCCAGCAGGGGTGTTAAAGTCTCTGCTGGCTGGTTTTGGCGTTAAGAACGTATTATTCTTCAGTTTCTTCAGTTTCTTCAGTTTTCATAGCTATCCAAGGAGCTAAAACAGTACCGCATTTCGGACAAACTAAAAGTTTCATTTCCGGATGCTGCGTAGAGTGAGGAGCCAAGGCACCGTTAACAAAGATTTCTGTGAACTCTTCGTCACCTTCTAAATAATCGAATTTTACGAGTTTATTTTCGGTGGAAGGAATCGGGTTTCTAACGGGGCGGTGGCTGTACCGTCTAGTTGCAGACACTGCCTGAACTTCAATGTGCTGCTTTTCAACAAACACATATCCGCAAGACGGACACTTCTGGGTAATGGTTCTTAACATGTTTTCTGACCTCCTAAAATTATTTTTGCAAAGTCGAACATAATTCATAGCTCAAAATGAGCCAAAAGAACTAAAAACAATTATATCATTTTTTAGTGATTATATCAATGTATAGAACGCAAAATTGACAAGATATTTCATTGGTTTTTATTAACTATTTTGTAAATTTTATTGCAATACATCTATTAATTTGATATACTACAAATAATCGTTTAGCTTTCTTTCAGTTGGGTGCATAAATTAGTTATTGTAATTTTGCATTTCAACTACTAGTTTATGCACCTAACTCTTCACATGAATTGTTAAGTGCAACATTATGAGAAAGGAGGCGGTAGAATTGAAACATAAAGATTATAATTGCAATGATATTGCCGTTAGATATCTTGGCAGAGCTTTAATCGCTCTGATTGTTGGTATTGTTTTATGTTTTCTAGCAAGTCTAGGATATACTTCATATATCAAATGGTCAGAAAAAGAAATTGAAGTTCGTGCAGTGAACTCCAATTCTAATACAAACGAGATTCGATAAGGGCTACGGCTCTTATCTTTTTTATTGAATTTTAACTTCAATAAAATAATATATAAGGAATTTTATTCCCTTATTATTCTATGCATATATTTGTTTTATATACATTTAGAAAGTAGTTAATATACTAATATAAAGTATAATTAACTACTTTCATGATACTACTTTTATTAGTTTTTGTCAATATTGGCAAAAATTAATTTCAAAAATCTTATTCCTCTTCTGGAGCCTCAACAGGACATACGTGAGCGCATGTTCCACAGCTTATGCACATAGAAGAATCAATTTCATATTTGCTTCCTTTATCAGAAATGCAAGAAACAGGGCAGTTAGCTGCACAAGCTCCGCAAGCAATGCATTTATCTGTAATTTTATATGCCATGAATTTCACCACCTTTTGAAAATTAAAAATAAATTGTTCTTAACTAAGTATTTGCAAAACAAGAGTAACTATTCAGAAACTTTATTTGTCATCTCTTCTAAGTTTAACAACTCTTGCCACCTTTTGTCAACCTCTTTTTGAAATTCTTCTATCATCCATTCGTTTCCAGGTTTAAACATATGCTTGAAACGTTTTTGTGGACGTAAGAATTCTTCTATTGGTAATTTTTTTGCTGGTTTGTATGTTATTTTATATACTCCGTTTACAACTTCGTATAAAGGCCAGTAGCAGGTGTCTATTGCAAGTTTGTTTATTTTCATTAAATCTTCTGTTGCATAGCCCCAACCACGTGGACATGGAGCCAAAACATTTAAAAATGTTGCACCTTCTGTGTATATTGCTTTCTCAGCTTTTTCATATAAATCTTTGAAGTTTGCAAATGCTGCTGTTTGAGCAACATATGGCAAATAGTGTGCTACCATAATTTGTGTTAAATCTTTTCTAGATTGCATTTTTCCTGGAATAACAGTTCCAGCAGGCGATGTTGTTGTGTCTGCAAATTTTGGTGTTGCAGATGAACGTTGAATTCCAGTGTTCATGTATGCACCGTTATCGTAGCAAACATATGTCATGTCGTGTCCTCTTTCCATTGCACCAGAAAGAGATTGAATTCCTATATCATAAGTTCCACCGTCTCCGCCGAATGTTATGAATTTTGTTTTTTCTCCGTCTTTTTCTACTAATTTTCCTTGCTTTACTAAAGATTTATATGCAGCTTCTACACCAGAACATGTAGCTGATGCACACTCGAAAGCTGTGTGTATGTAAGAATCTGTCCATGCTGTATATGGGTAAATACATGTAGAAACTTCCATACAACCGGTTGCATTAGAAACAACTGCGTGGTCACCTTCGTGTAATGCTCTCATAATCATTCTTGCAACAGGAGGAGCACCACATCCGGCACACATTCTGTGTCCAGCGGTAAATCTTGATGGTTTAGTTGCCATTATTTCTTTTAAATTATATGCCATTGTTTATTTTCCTCCTTTACGTAATCCTAAATATCTATAAGGGTTTCCTAAATTTCCAGTCTTAACAATTTCTTGTAAGTCCTCGAATACACTTGCAATATCTTTTGTTGTAGTATCTCTACCACCAATTCCGTACATGTAGTCTACCATTGGAACATTTGCAATTTGATTTGTATACATTGCAGATGTTACGTCTGTAAATAGGGGAGCACCAGCAGCGTTTACACTGTCATCTTTATCTAAAACTGCAACAGCCTTTAAATGTGATAATGCTTTTGCAATTTCTTCTGCTGGGAAAGGTCTGTAAACACGTACCTTTAATAGACCAGCCTTAATTCCTTTTGCTCTCAAATCGTCTACAACAGCCTTGGTTGTGCCAGCTGTTGAGTTCATACAAACTATGGCAATTTCTGCATCGTCCAATTTATATTCTTCAAAGAAACTATATTTTCTTCCAGTCATTTTTTCGAATCTATCAGCAACTTCTAGAATAACCTTTTTTGCGTTTCTCATAGCTTCTGCTTGTTGATATTTATGCTCAAACAAGAATGCTTGTAAATCCATTGGGCCCATTGCAACAGGCTCATCATGGTTTAATAAATAATGTTCCGGTTTATATGTACCAACGAATTCTTTAACTTTGTCATCTTCGATAAGTTCGATGTTTTCTATTGAATGAGATGTAATAAATCCATCTTGGCAAACCATTAAAGGAAGTAAAACATCTTTATTTTCGGCAATTTGATGAGCCATTATTAAATTGTCATATGCCTCTTGGTTATTCTCAGAGAAAAGCATAATCCAGCCAGCATCACGTACGCCCATTGCATCAGAATGGTCATTGTGTATGTTTAAAGGACCAGAAACGGCTCTGTTTACTAAAGACATAACTATTGGAAGTCTTGAACCAGAAGCTATATAAAGCATTTCCCACATGAAAGACAATCCATTTGCAGATGTTGCCGTCATGGCTCTTGCACCAGCAGCCTCTGCACCTATACAAGCACTCATAGCACTATGTTCACTCTCAACTGCAACGAATTCTGTATCAACTTGTCCGTTACTAACAAATGTTGAAAAGTATTGAGGAATTTCCGTTGATGGTGTAATAGGGAAGGCTGCAACAACATCAGGGTTAATTTGTCTCATAGCCACTGCTGAAGCTTCATTTCCACTTAAACGTTCTCTTATACTCATATTATTTTCCAACTCCTTCCTTCATTTCTATTGCACCGAAAGGGCAAACCTTGCTACAAACTCCACATCCCTTGCAATAATTGTAATCGAAATCTTCTCTTTTACATTCTTTATTAACAGGAATAGAGTCATCAGGGCAAACAGGGAAGCACAATCCACATTGTGTGCACTTTTCTGGAATCCATACTGGGTACATACTTCTCCAGTCGCCCGTCTTAAATTCTCTAGCATTTCCAGCTTGATAAATAATTCCGCCTGGAGTTAATTCATTTGCTGGTGTGTTTTTATCTATATGCATTTCAGACATAATTTTACCTCCTTAATTAATCTTTTTTACTTCATTTAAAGCCATTTCCAAGGCTTTCATATTTCCTTCTATAACCTCAGGCTTTTTTGCAAATTTATGCTTGAATGAACCTTTCATGTCATTTAAAAAGTCTTTTTCATCCATAATATTTGCAACTTTAACAATAGCAGCAAGCATTGGAGTATTTGGAAAATATCTTCCTAAAGCCTCTTCAGAAACTTTCCTTGCATCTATGCAATAAATTCCACCTTTATATCCTTTTAATGCTTTCTTTAAATAATCTGCATCTTTTACTGTATTTATTACTATGGCTCCAGTTTCTTTAAGACCAGCAGTTACATCAACAGTTTCTATAAGAGTATCATCAACAACTACAACATAATCAGGCTCATAAATATTGCTGTGAATAACAATAGGACTATTGCTAATGCGATTGTAAGCTGTAATTGGAGCTCCCATTCTCTCTGGGCCATATTCAGGGAAACCTTGAATATATTTACCAGTGTTAAATGCTGCATCTGCAAGCAAAAGAGAAGCTGTTTTAGCACCTTGACCACCTCTACCGTGCCATCTAATTTCTACTAAATTTTCCACTTTAAAAAATCTCCTTTCTTAAAAGTTATGCTGTACTAAAATTATAAATTTTTTATAATTGGTAAAACTATAAAAGTAGTACAAAACTAACATGTTCAGTATATTATTATTTGGCTCACATGTCAAGAAAAGTGAACGACAATTCGGCAAATAATATAGAAAATTTATTGACTTATTTATTGAATTTATTATATTATATAAGTACTAAAAAAGAGAAAGAAGGATTCAAATGAAAAAAATTTTAAAAGATAATAGAGGATCAATTACTACAATTGTTACCGTTACAGCTTTATTCTTTTCTATAATATTATCTACAGCTTATATGGTAGCTTCTACAAATAGAAAAACACAATTAAAAAGTGAGTTAACAGCGAGGGAAACATATGAGAAACCACTAAATAATTTAGATGAAATTAGAGAAGAAGTTACTGGATTACCAAGAACTGCTGAAACACAACCTTATTTTCCAAGTAGTGATTTTAAAAGAATTTCTGGAACTGATTTAAGCAATGGACTTGTAATAGAAGATTCAAATGGAAATCAGTATGTTTGGGTAGAAGTACCTAAAAATGAAGATGTATATCCAACAGCAGGGCTAAACATTGTAAGTTTTACAGATGCTGAATACACTAAAATAGAAAATGATTTACACACATATACAAGTGTATACAGAAATGGAACAACATATTCAGATACTTGGGTAGCGGATAATGATAATGAGGGATGGTATACAGAAAATGAATATTATGCACAAAAAAAGAAAATGTTAAAAAGCGTTTATCAAAATGGTGGGTTTTATGTAGGAAGATATGAGGCAGGAATAACAGAAGCGAGAACGGAACATGGATATACATCGGTTGTGCCAATGTCAAAGGCTAATTTGTATCCATATAATTATGTGATGAGAACACAGGCTAATGTACTAGCAGCAAAAGTAAATTCCGGTAATAAAAATTGTAGTCTAATGTTTGGAGTGCAATGGGATTTAATAATGGCTTTTATGCATAAACGAGGTAATATAAGTGATGAATTATTAACAAAAAATAGTGAAATATATGGAAACTATTGTAATTCAACATTTAAATTAAATCGTGGCAAGTATATTCAATATTCTAAATATACTATAAATTCAACATGGAAACCAATAACAGAGATATCTTTAAATTATATAGATCAAAATTTAAACAAATTAAGTCAAACGGAAGCAGATGGAATATTACTCACTACAGGTAGTTCTGAGCAAAATAAAATTTGTAATATATATGATATGGCAGGTAATGTATGGGAATGGACTCTTGAAAAAACATCGAGCGATGAACTTCAATGTGCTGAAAGAGGCGGAAGCTTTCCCGACTCTTCGTCAAACGTACCTATGGCGGCTAGAAATGCTAATTATATAACTTTACCAGGAGATCTTGGAAATTTAGGTTTTCGAGTATCAATATATTAAGTTAAAGAAGAGCCTGTAGGAAAAATTAAGATATTTATATAAAAATTCATATAATACACCAAATCCTAAAATCCAAAGATTTATTTCTGATTTTAGGATTTTACTATAAAAATGTTTTATAAATTTTATAATAAAATTCTAGATATTTTTAAAAATATCTTGTAAAAAATATTTAACTAGTATAAAATAAGGATGTTTACGGATGCGGGAGATGAAAAAATGAGGTTTATAGGAAACAAAACAAACTTATTAAATGATATACAAAAGGTAATCAAAGAGAATTGTGATGGAAGTGAGAAAATATTTTGCGACTTATTTTCTGGGACTTCATCAGTTGCAAGGTTTTTTAAAAATAAATATAAGATAATATCTAATGATATGTTATATTTTTCGTATGTGTTACAAAAAGCAACAATTCAGAATAATCAAATACCAAAATTTGACAAAGTAAAAACAAAATTAAATAAAAAAGATATATTTGATTATTTAGAAAATGCTCCTATTAATATAAAAGATGGATTTGTGTATTCTAACTATTCGCCAAATGAAAAATGTGAAAGAATGTATTTAACAACAGAAAATGCTCAAAGAATAGATTTCATAAGAAAAACAATAGAGCAATGGAAAAATGATAAACTTATTAATGAAAATGAATATTATTATTTGTTAGCATCTTTGATTGAAGGGATTCCGTTTGTATCTAATATAACTGGAACATATGGTGCATATTTAAAAGAATGGGATAGAAGAGCATTAAAAAAATTTGAGCTTATAAGATTAAATGTTAACGATAATAAATATGATAATGAATGTTACAATACAGATTCAAATAAATTGATAGAAAAAATAAGTGGAGATATACTTTATTTGGATCCTCCATATAATGAAAGACAGTATTTACCTAATTACCATTTATTGGAAACAGTCGCTAAATATGATAATCCAATAATAAATCGGCAAGACAGGAATAAGAGAATATAAAAATCAAAAATCAGATTATTGCATTAAAAGTAAGGTTTATACTGAACTTGATGATTTAATAAAAAAAGCCAACTTTAAACATATTATAATGAGTTACAATCAAGAAGGAATTTTATCTGAGAAAGAAATAGAAGAAATCTTAAAGAAACATGGAAATGCTAATACATATAAATTATATAAAATTCCATATAAACAGTATCAAAACAAATTGACGAAAAAGTTGGATATACATTATGAATACATTTTTTACATAAAAAAGGAACAAATGAGTAGTAAACAACCCGAGGTCTATTTTTACGTACCATATGCCAATGCGCTATCGATTAGAGAAGATGTGGAAAAATATACATATGCTAATGAAATTGTTTCAAGACGAAAATTTTTAAAAAGCCCAATGAACTATATTGGTGGAAAGTATAAATTATTACCACAATTAATAGAAAATTTTCCCCAAAAAATAAATACTTTTGTAGACTTATTTTCAGGAGGGTTTAATGTTGGGATAAATGTGAATTGTAATAAAGTTATATGCAATGATATGAACACATTTATTATAGATTTATATAAAGAATTATATAGAACACCAATAGATGAAACTTTAGATAAAATAACGGGAAGAATTAGTGAGTATGGTTTATCTAAAGAAAATGAAGATGCTTTTAAAAAATTTAGAGATTATTATAATAAAACTAAAGAGCCAATAGATCTATATACGTTGTCTTGCTACTCATTCAATTATCAACTTAGATTTAACAACAATAAAGAATATAATAATCCATTTGGAAGGAATAGAAGCCAATTTTCGGATAATATGAAGTCAAACTTAATTTTATTTACTGAAAGGCTAAAAAACATGAATGTCGAATTCTCGTCTGAGTCATTTGATAAAGTTGATTTAAGCAAATTAAATAATGAAGATTTTGTATATTGTGATCCTCCTTATCTAATAACTACTGGATCATATAATGATGGCAATAGAGGATTTAAGGATTGGAAGAAAGAAGAAGAATTGCAATTATATAAATTATTGGATGAATTAAATAAAAGAAAGGTAAAGTTTGCATTGTCAAATGTGATTGAACATAAGGGAAAAGAAAATACACTTTTAAAAGAGTGGAGTAAAAAATATAAAACAATCTATTTGACAAGTGATTATTCTAATTCAAGTTATAACACTAAACGCGATAAGAGTATAGAAGTATTAATTGTTAACTATTGAGGAGGAAAATATGATTGAATTAAGAAAGATGGAAAGTAGAAACTTCAGAACTTTTGGTTGGGTACAAGATCCGAGTGACTTTAAGTCATTATATAATGTTGTTTCAATTTTTGATAGTACATCAAAAGTACATAAGGAATTAGTTGATGAAAGAATAGAAAAGCTTATAGAAGAAAGAGACGGAAGAAGCCATTTTCTCGAAGTCTTGAGAAGTGAAACATTAAAAATAAAATATTCGGATTTAATAGGAACGGCATTTACACCTAGGTCAAGTGCAAGATGCAATGGAATTGTTCAAGCTACAGTAGAAGGACAAAAAAGAAAATTTATTAGCGATTGGCCAGCAGATAATTTTGTTAGATGGGCTCATTGCTTAGGATTTATAAAGTACAATTATGAGGACGATACTTTTGAAATAACAGAGCAGGGGTTAAAATGGACTAAAACAAAAGAAGCTAGTGAACGTAAGCTGTTATTGGAAGAGGCAATTCTTAGTTATCCACCGGCAATTAGAATTTTAAGATTGCTGTCAACTGGAAAAGTAATGACGAAATTTGAGCTAGGCTCTAACTTGGGATTTATAGGTGAAGACGGTTTCACAAGCATTCCCCAAAATGTATTAATTATGACATTAGCAACAACCGAGTCTGTAAAAGAAAAAAATAAAATTAAAACTAACACAGAAGGGTCTTCAGATAAATATGCCAGAATGATAGGAAAATGGTTGACGGAACTTGGATTGCTGAAACAAGTTACAAAAGAAATTGGAGTGGCTATTGGTGGAAAAGAATACAAAGAAAACATAGGCCAATCATATATTATAACAAATGAAGGATTAAAGGCACTTAATAGAGCAGAAGGAAAAAGTAGATTTTGTAGAATTCCTAAGAATGTATCATGGGAAATGATGGCCACTAAGGGAAACGATAGAAATTATATAAGAACGAGAAGAAGTATAATACTTAAAGTATTAGC
>CAKOZB010000040.1 GCA_934131055.1 uncultured Clostridia bacterium
TTAATTCTCAAAAAAAAGAATAACAAACAATACAGAATATTTCAAATAAATATTTAGAAAATATTGAAAAAATAAAATTAATTAGTAAATCAGATTCAAAACAATTTTTTATCATTATTAATCAACCACAAGAAAATAATAAAGAGGAAATTTGTATTGATCAATTAAATGAAAAATACTTAAAAATTAAAGAAGGGCTTCTAAGATGTGGCAATATTGTAACTAATGTAAATAACGAGAAAGAAACTAAAGAAATAATAAGAAATTATATATTTTTAAATGATGACGAAAATAGGATGTGATTATTATTAATAAAGAAAAAGAATTAATAAAAAAACAAAAAGATGAATTGAGCCCAAGTTATATTAATTTAAAAAATCCAAAATATATGGAGATTGATGGCAAGTATTGCTCATCATTATTAGTAGTTGATTATAGTAGAGAGCAAAGAGATTTAATTTTTAAACCGTTAATTGATACAAATATTAATATAAATATGTCAATATTTTATGAAGAGCAAGATCCATATAAAGTTGTAAAAGATTTAACATATAATATTGGAAATACAGCTGTTGATTTAGAGGCAGGGAAAAATAAGCAGGATATTGACATTGTTGAATATACTCATGATGACGCAAAGTATATTAGAAAACAACTGCAAGTAAATGATGAGGCATTTTATTATTTGTATGTTTACATAACTATATATAATGAAGATTTAAAAGACTTAAAAATTAATACAGATAAAATTATAAGTATTTTACAGAGTAGAGGAATAAAGGTAAGACAGGCCTATTTTAGGCAGGAGCAAGCTTTTTTTTCTACACTACCATTAATGATAAATCACAAAGATGTAAAGGAGGCTACTAAAAAGAACATTTTGACAGAAGGTCTGGTTGCAACATATCCTTTTATTTCTTCATCTATTTGTGATACAAGTGGAATTTTTATTGGAAAAAATATTTACAATAATTCACTAATTTTTGTTGATAGATATGATCAAGAAAAATATAAAAATGCTAATATGTGCGTATTTGGAACGAGTGGAGCAGGGAAATCTTATTATATTAAATTGAATATTTTGAGATATAGGTTGTTTGGAATTGAACAATATGTTATTGATCCGGAAAGGGAATATACAGGACTTTGTAATAAACTAGAGGGAACGTTATTAAAGTTGGGACCAAATTCAGAAACATATATAAATGTTTTTGATATAAGAAAAGAAAGTATAGAGAAAGGAGAAAAAGGTTTTCTTGCAAATAAAATAATAAAATTAATTGGATTTTTTAATTTAGTTTTTGGAGAATTAGATGAAGAAGAAAAAGGTTTGATTGAAGAAAAAATTATTCAAACTTATGAAAAAAAGAATATTAATTTTGATGATAAAAGTTTATATAAAAATAATGAAAATAAAAAAATATTTAAAGAAACAATTGATATGCCAATTTTAGAAGATTTTTATAATATATTAGGAGAAGACGAAAAAACAAAAAAATATCAAATAAAGTTATTGCCATTTGTGAAAGGTTCATTAAATTTTTTTAATAAATTTACTAATGTGAAATTAAATAATAAATTAATTGTTGCAGATGTTTATGAGTTAGGAGAAGAAAACTTAAAATATGGAATGTATATTTTTACGGAATTATTTTGGGACAAGATTAAAGAAAATAGAAAAAATAAAAAGGCAATTTATTTAGATGAAATTTGGAGATTGATTGGTGTAACATCTAATAAAAATGTGGCAGGTTTTGTGTATAAAATATTTAAAACAATAAGAAAATATGGTGGAAGTGCTGTTGCAATAACTCAAGATATTTCGGATTTATTTAGCTTGGAAGAAGGAAATTTTGGAAAGAGTATTTTAAATAATACAAGCATAAAAAATTTCTTCTCTCTTGAGGAAGAAAATATAAAAGTATTAAAAAAATATACTAATATTTCAGAAAAAGAAGAAATTGACATAAAATCATTAAGAAGAGGCGAAACGCTTATGTTTGTTGGAGAAAATCATATTCTTGCAGAGGTAAAAAGTTTTAATTATGAAGATGACATAATTAATAATGAAGAAGAAAAAAATGAAAATTAAATATTATTATAGTTTATAAAAATATATGATTTTAATTTTTTTATGAAATATTTATTAAATAATTTTTATTAAAATAAAAAAATAGAGGAGAAAGTTTATGAATAATTTAGAAGTTGAAAATCAAATAACAAATGACGTTTCTATTGAAAATAAACAGAGAAATTTTTTGCAGACAAATATAGGGAAAGCCGTTAATACTGGATTGAATATAGGTCTTAGGTATATTCTTCCGAATGTAATAGAAGACCAAGTTATAGAAATAAAAGATAGTTTTTTACAGAATGGATTTAAAGAGGGAATTCAAACAGCAATTGATTCAGCAATTAATTTGGGGAAAAGTGCATTAGGAATTGTAACAGGCAATTTTGAAAATGTGCAACAAATGCAAACAGCAGTTAAATCTGGAGGAATAATAGATGGAATTTCAAATGTATTAAATTTTACTATTAATAAGGTAGTTAATAGTGGAAAAATTTCGTATGCTTTAGGGAGTGCAATCAAAACTGGAAAAAATGCTATATTAAATAATATAACAAAGAATATAGAAAGCGAGTTTGAAAATCAAGTAAATCAGATTGAAAAATTAAATAAATATACAAATAATTGGAAGGATTATTTTAACAATAAAGATTTTGATGGAATGCAGAGAGAGTATGATAAGATTAGAGGGAAAATGAAAGAAATTGCACCGATAGAAAATACAATAAAAACAGCAAGAGTGATAGAAAACTTACATAAATTAATAAAAAATAATGGAAAAAATTTCGACTTAACGAGTGAGGAATTAGAGCTTGCAAAAATGCTTTAAATTACTAAAAAAAACTAGATAAAATAGGCTGTTTTGCTTGCAAAAAAAGTATTCTTTTAGTATAATACAAACATAGATATAACTTAGAAAAGAGGTAAATATATGGACTCAAAAGACACAGAATTAGAAGACAGAGATGGTAAAATAATAGAGAGAGACATCGAAGACGAAATGAAAACTGCGTATATAGATTACGCAATGAGTGTTATTGTATCTAGAGCTTTACCAGATGTAAGAGATGGTTTAAAACCAGTTCATAGAAGAATTTTATATACTATGTATGAAGATGGTTTAACATCAGATAAGCCATATAGAAAATCAGCAACTACAGTCGGTGACGTTTTAGGTAGATATCATCCACATGGAGATTCATCTGTATATGATGCAATGGTTAGAATGGCACAAACATTCTCACTGAGATATCCATTAATTGATGGACATGGAAACTTTGGTTCAATCGATGGTGATGGAGCAGCTGCTTATCGTTACACAGAAGCAAGAATGTCTAAAATTGCAGAAATTATGTTGACTGATATTGAAAAAAATACAGTAGATTTTATGCCTAACTTTGATGATAGACTTCAAGAACCAACTGTATTGCCAGCAAAGATTCCAGCACTTTTAGTAAATGGTTCTTCAGGAATTGCTGTAGGTATGGCTACAAATATTCCACCACATAATTTAACAGAAGTTATAAATGGTATTATTAAAATTATTGATGATGATAATGTAACTGATGACCAATTAATGCAAATAATTAAAGGACCAGATTTCCCGACAGGAGGAATGATTCTTGGAAGAGAAGCAATCAAACAGGCATATACAACAGGAAAAGGAAAAATAACTGTAAGAGCCGAAGCCGAAATTGAAGAAATGAGTAATGGAAGACAAAAAATTATTGTAACATCATTACCATATCAAGTAAATAAGGCTAAATTGATTGAAAATATAGCAAACCTTGTAAAAGAAAAAAGAATTGAAGGAATATCAGAACTTAGAGATGAGTCTGATAGAGAAAATGCTGTAAGAATTCATATTGGACTTAAAAAAGATGCAAATGCAAGAGTTGTATTAAATCAGTTATATAAAAATACACAAATGCAAGATACATTTGGAGTAATAATGTTAGCATTAGTTGACGGACAACCTAGAATACTGACTTTAAGACAATGCTTAGATTACTACATAGACCATAGAAAAGGTGTTATATTACGTAGAACACAATTCGAACTTGATAAAGCATTAGCAAGAGCTCATATATTAGAAGGTTTAAAAATAGCATTAGATAATATTGATGAGGTAATTAATATAATAAGATCATCATATGATGATGCTAAAGAAAGATTAATGGAAAGATTTGGACTTTCGGATATTCAAGCTCAAGCAATATTGGATATGAGATTGAAAACTTTATCTGGCTTGCAGAGAGAAAAGATTGAAGAAGAGTACAATGAGTTAATGAAGTTGATTGCTCATTTAAGAGAAATATTAGGTAGCGAGAAACTTGTATTCGAAATCATCAAAGAAGAATTAACAGAAGTTAAAGAAAAATATGGTGATGAAAGATTAACAAAGATTGTTGCTGCCGAAGGTGAATTTAATGAGGAAGACCTTATAAAAGAAGAACAAATGGTAGTTGCATTAACTCACTTTGGTTACATAAAGAGAATGCCAATAGACACTTATAGAAGCCAAAAAAGAGGCGGAAAAGGTATTAGTGGTATTTCTACAAGGGAGGAAGATTTCGTTAAGCAAATATTCACAACTTCTACTCATGATACAGTATTGTTCTTTAGCAATAAAGGAAAACTGTATAGACTAAGAGGATATGAAATTCCAGAAGCAGGTAGAACTGCTAAAGGAACTGCAATTGTAAACTTATTAAGTTTAGATGCAGGTGAAAAGATTTCTGCGGTAATACCAATTTCAGACTTTGAAGATAGCAAATATCTATTAATGGCTACGAAAAATGGATTAATAAAGAAAACTCCATTACAAGAGTATAATTCAAGTAGAAAGACTGGATTATTAGCAATAACATTGAAAGATGATGATGAGCTAATAGATGTTAGGTTAACAGATGGTCAAGATAATGTTGTATTAGTTACTGAAAAAGGACTTTGCATAACATTTGATGAGAAAGACGTAAGACCAGTTGGAAGATCTGCACAAGGTGTATTGGGAATTCGTTTAGATGAAGACGATACTGTAATTGGAATGGAATCTATATTATCAAATAATAAAGGCGTTACATTGTTAGCAATTACTGAAAATGGTTTCGGAAAGAGAACAGAACTTGACGAATATAGAGTACAGAATAGAGGAGGAAGAGGTGTAATTACATACAAGATTACTCCTAAGACTGGAAATATAGTTGGAATAAGAATGGCAAAAGAAGACGATGATGTAATGTTAATTACAAACTCTGGAACTATTATAAGAATTAATGTTAAAGATGTAAGCATATTAGGAAGAGCAACACAAGGTGTAACATTAATGAGAACAAACGAGAATGAAAAGGTTGTAAGTATAGAAACTGTAGAACCAGAAGAATAAAATAAATTAGGCTTTCCATGTTAGATTGAAATTTAACAAGGAAAGCTTAATTTTGTGCTAAAAAAGAATTACAAATTATATTTATCTATAAAATGTAATTCTTTTTTATATTATTTATTATTTTTCTCTAAATTATCTTTTGCAACTGCCATTAATAATTTTATTCTATTTGTCTGGTTTGCTTCACTTGCACCTGGGTCATAGTCTATTGGAGAAATATTAGCGTAAGGATATTTTTCTCTTATTGTTTTTATTACACCTTTTCCAACAACATGGTTTGGCAAGCATGCGAAAGGTTGTACACATACTATGTTAGAAATTCCATGTTCTATGTATTCTACCATTTCTGCTGTTAAGAACCAACCTTCACCAGTCTGATTTCCAATCGAAAGAATATCTTTTACTTTGTCTTCTAGTTCCCAAATATCGCAAGGTTGTAAATAACCTTTTTTAGAATTTGCTAGAGCAATTCTTTCATCTTTTTCAAGAATGTCTATTAATTTTATTGCAAGTTTAAATATTTTTGCTTTATATTTATCTGTCTTTATAAGCGTGTTAAAAGTTATTTTGTGTGTTGCCATGAATTTTACGAATCCCATGAAGTCTGGAAGTATAACTTCTGCACCTTCTTGTTCTAGCTTATCTGCTATAAAATTGTTGCCAAATGGATGATATTTTATTAAAACTTCACCAACTATTCCAACTTTTGGTTTCTTTATAGAAGTGTCTAATTCGATTTTTTCAAAGTCGTTAACCATATCATAAATGCTTTTCTTAAATTCTGATAAAGAAGAGTGTACAACTAATTCTTTACATTTTTGCATCCATTCATCATATAGTTTCTGCGTTTCGCCTTTATTTACCTCATAGGCTCTATTTTTCGTAAGCATTTTTTGAAGTAAATCTCCGTAAACAACAACTTTAAGAAGTTTTTCTACCATGTCTGGAGTTATCTTAAATCCTGGCATCTTTTCCATACCAACAACATTAAATGAGATAACAGGAATATTCGCAAATCCAGCATCTTTTAACGCTTTACGAATGAATCCTATGTAGTTTGTAGCTCTACATCCACCACCAGTTTGAGACATTATTAAAGCAGTCTTGTTTAAATCATATTTTCCAGATTCAAGAGCTTCAATCATCTGACCTGTAACTAAAATTGATGGATAGCAAGCATCATTATTTACGTACTTTAATCCAGTTTCTACTGTATGTTGTGTACAGTTACGTAGTAGTTCAAGATTGTATCCGCAAGACCTTACGGCCGTTTCGATTAGCTCGAAATGTATTGGAGCCATTTGAGGGCATAGTATTGTATAGTTTTTCATATCTTTAGTAAACATAACTTTTTTTACGGTATAATCTGCGTCGCAATTTGTGCATACATTATCTTTTTCACGTTTGTTCATACTTGCAAGAAGTGAACGAATACGAATTCTAACTGCACCTAAGTTATTTACTTCATCAATTTTTATTAATGTGTACATTTTATTGTAACTTGATAATATTTCTTCAACTTGATCTGTTGTTACAGCATCTACGCCACAACCAAATGAGTTTAATTGCACAAGTTCTAAATTATCATGCTTTCCAACAAAATCAGCTGCTGAATATAGTCTTGCGTGGTATACCCATTGATTTACAACCCTTAATGGAGCTTTAGGTTCTGTTTGGTTTGCGATGCTGTCTCCAGTAATAACGCCAAGCCCGAGGCTTGTAATTAATGTATCAATACCATGATTGATTTCTGGGTCTACATGATATGGACGCCCGGCAAGAATGATACCTTTTAGATGATTTTTCTCTAAATATTCTACGGCCTTAACGCCTTCAGCATGTATATCTGCTCTGCAATGTTGATATTCTTCTTCTGCGAGTTTAGCAGCATTTAATAATTCCTTCTTCGTGAAATTGTACTTTTTAAATTCAGGCAAACTTAGAATTGTTTCTGCTAAAGTTTTTGCATCAAAAGGTAAGAAAGGATTTAAAAAAGTAATATCGTTGTCTTTTAATTCTTCGACATTGTTTTTCAAAACCTCTGAATACGAAATTACAATAGGGCAGTTATAATGATTATCTGCTGATTTATATTCTTTTCTAGAATATGGTACACATGGATAGAATATTGTTTTTATTCCTTGTTTTACTAAACTAATTATATGGCCATGTGATAATTTCGCAGGGTAACAAACAGATTCAGAAGGCATTGATTCCATACCTTTTTCGTATGTTTTTCTGTTACTTTTTTCAGAGATTATAACTCTAAATCCAAGGTTAGTTAAAAATGTGAACCAAAAAGGATAATCTTCATACATGTTTAAAACTCTTGGAATTCCTATAACACCACGAGGTGCATATTTTTCCTCAAGAGGAGTGTAGTCAAAAATTCTCTTATATTTATATTTTACTAGGTTTGGTAACTCTTTATTTTCCGAAACGATTCCAGCTCCTTTTTCGCATCTATTACCAGAAATATGTTTTGTACCATTGCTAAATTTGTTTATTGTGAGTAAGCAGTGGTTTTCACAACCATTACAACGCACATGTGATGCTTCAACTTTTAAGTTATTTATAGCATCTAAGTCAGAAATAGTAGAGACATATTCTATATCTTTATTTGCTTCGTATTGTTCTTGAGCTAAAAGTGCAACACCATAAGCACCCATAAGCCCAGCAATGTCAGGTCTTACAACATTTTTTCCAACTAACAATTCAAATGCACGCAAAACAGCATCATTATAAAATGTTCCACCCTGAACTACGATATGAGAGCCTAAAACCTTCATATCCCTAATCTTCATAACTTTTTGAATGGCATTTTTTATTACAGAATAAGAAAGCCCCGCTGAAATATCGCCTACACTATAACCCTCTTTTTGAGCCTGCTTAATTTTAGAGTTCATGAATACAGTACATCTTGAACCTAAATCGACAGGATTTCTTGCGGAAATAGCAGAATTTACAAATTCGCTAATTGTTAGTCCAAGACTCTTAGCAAATGTTTCTATAAATGAACCACAGCCAGAAGAACATGCTTCATTTAGCATTATGTTATCTATAGAGTTGTTTTTCAGCTTAATATATTTCATGTCTTGACCACCAATGTCTACTATACTAGTAACATTAGGCATAAACTTCTTAGCAGCTGTATAATGTGCGATTGTTTCAATTTCGTTCAAATCAACATTTAATGCTGTTTTAATAAGTGCTTCTCCGTAACCTGTAACACCACTGTATCTAATAGTTACTTCTTCAGGAAGTACTTTATATAATTCTTTTAGCATATTTGTTACACTTTTTAGAGGATTTCCTTCATTTCCTGCATATAAAGAGTACAACAAAGCACCTTCTGTATCGGTTACAACGAGTTTTGTGGTTGTAGAACCTGCATCAATACCTATAAAGCAATCTCCTTTATAGGTTGCTAAATCACCTTTTCTTACAACATCTTTGCTGTGACGTGCTTTAAATTCCTCGTATTCTGAATCTGTTACAAATAAAGGCTTTAGAGGATTTGTAGTAGAGTCATGTGAGCTTCTTAGAACTTGAATTTTTGCCATTAATTTCTGAGTAGAAATTGGAGTTGTTTCCAGAGAATCTAATGCTGCACCTTTTGCAACTAATAAATGTGCTTCATCTGGAACTATTACTTGTTCATCAGTCAAATGAAGAGTTTCTATGAATCTATTTCTTAACTCTGAAAGATAGTTAAGAGGGCCTCCTAAAAATGCTACATTTCCACGTATTGGTCTTCCACATGCAAGTCCACTAATAGTCTGATTAACAACAGCTTGAAATATAGAAGCTGCAATATCTTCTCTTGCCGCACCTTCGTTTATAAGAGGTTGTACATCGGTTTTTGCAAATACTCCGCAACGTGAAGCTATTGGGTAAATAATTGAGTGTTTCTTGGCAAGTTCATTTAAGCCAGAAGAATCAGTGTTTAACAATGATGCCATCTGGTCAATAAATGCACCAGTACCACCAGCACAAGTTCCGTTCATACGTTGTTCAATAGACTTTCCAAAATATATAATTTTAGCATCCTCACCGCCAAGCTCAATTACAACATCAGTTTTTGGAATGTATTTTTCTACGGCTCTTTTGCAGGCAACAACTTCTTGAATAAAAGGTACATTCAAAAATGTAGCTGCAGACATTGCGCCAGATCCTGTAAGAGCGATAGTAAATTCAGCATCAGGGTAACGATGTGCTAAATCATCTAAAACTGCACATACTGTATTTTTTGTATCTGAATTATGACGTTGGTAGCTTGTATAAATTGTGTTAAGATTATTATCCATAACGGCAATCTTTACTGTAGTAGATCCAACATCAAGTCCTACATGCAATAAATTGTTCATATTAAATCTCCTTATTTTTCAAATAAAAACTACCCTAATTTTATACGGAAAAGAGGATTTTGTCAAATGAAACTGACCAACTGTCAGAAAACACAAAAAACTTACAAATAGCTTAGCTGTAAGGCTTTTTGTCGAAAAATGTAGGATTGTGTATTTTATGTGAAAAAATTATTTTTCGGACAATTATAGGTTCTAATTAGAAAATTAAGAGAATAGACATGTTATCAAAGATAAAATTAGAGGAGGATTACATAATGAAAACAAATTTAAAAAAAATAGTAATAGTATTGGTAATTATCGCAATAATTGCAGGTGTAATAACGTATTTTATAAATAAAAATAAAAAGCCCGAATATATAGAATACGAACCACAAGAGGAAATATCGGATGAACAAGAGCGTCAAACGATGATTTCACTATATTTTATAAATAAAACTACAAGAAAAGTAGAACCTGAAGCCAGAATGTTAGACGTAAAAACATTAATAAAAGACCCATACACTGTTATAATAAACATGTTGATAGATGGTCCAAAAAATGAAAATCACGACAAAGTAATACCAGAAGGAACAATGTTAATAGGAACAAATTTAGAAGGAGATACTCTAAAAATAAATTTTTCATCAGAATTTGTAGAAAATCATATTGGTGGAAAAGAAGAAGAACAAAAGACCATAGAATGCTTAGTAAACTCGCTTACAGAATTAACAGAAGTAAATTCAATAAAAATATTAATAAATGGAGAAGAGAATGCAAAATTTAAAGATGGAGAAATAGACTTTTCTCAAAATTTTATAAGAAATGAATAGAATAAAAAAACTCTTATATAATGAAAAATTATACAAGAGTTTTTATTTGAAGAAATTTATAAATTTACATATTGTGCATGCTTTTTGAGTGCAACAAAGAAAATTTTCTACGCAAAACAGTGAATTTAAAATATTACTTTGAGGTCTACAACATTTATTACAACATGGTTTACAGCAAGGTTTATAGGAATAACAATTACAAGGAGGCTTAGGATTACACATAAACTTATTATAACTATTCATTTTTTACCTCCTCTATTTACATAATTTGATATTTAATATATAATATTAACGTATTAAAAATATGTGAATTCAACAAAAATGGAAAGTGGTAATTATGAATTTAAAAGAAAATGAGAGAATAGATGATTTGCAATACAAGGGACTAAAGATTATTCAAAATAAGACAGCATTTTGCTTTGGGATAGATAGCGTGTTATTATCAGACTTTGCAAAGGAAATAAAAAATAATAGTAAAGTTGCGGATTTAGGAACAGGAAACGGTATTGTTGGTCTTTTATTATGTAAAAAAACAAAGTTAAATCAAATTATAGGGGTTGAAATTCAAGAAGAAATTGCTGAAATGGCAGAAAGAAGTATTAAGTTAAATGATTTGGAAGAGCAATTTAAAATTCTTAATGTTGACATAAATGATATTTTTAAGAAAAATATACTGCAAAAAAATACATTTGATGCGGTTGTAATGAATCCACCGTATAAAGAAGTAGGGAAGGGAAAAACAAACGAAAACTCTAGTAAATTAATAGCAAGACATGAAGTAAAGGGCACACTTTCCGACTTTATAAAGGTAGCATCAGGTTTGCTAAAAGATAAAGGAGAATTATACATAGTACATAAACCAGAACGAATAGTAGACATAATGCAAGAAATGAGAGCAAATAAAATAGAACCCAAAAAAATGAGATTAGTTTATCCATACGAAAATGAGACTCCATCTATTGTGCTAATAAAAGGAGTAAAAGGCGGAAAAAAATTTTTTAGTGTAGATAAACCATTAGTAATATATCAAAATAACGGAGAGTATACACAAGATATAAAAAATATTTATATAAAAAATAATTAACAAGAATATTAATAAAAAAAATAAAATAAAAATAATAATAAAATAATAAAAATAAAAAAATAATAAAATAGGAAATAAATTAATTTAAATAATAAAAAAAGGAAGATAAATATGTTTGGAAAATTATATTTAATTGCAACACCAATTGG
>CAKOZB010000041.1 GCA_934131055.1 uncultured Clostridia bacterium
ATTAAAAGCAAGTATTGCTAGGCAAATTTATTCTAATTACCGGAAATGTACTTTGTGTACATTGAGGATAATTAGTAATAAATTTAACGAAGTAAGACGCCGCTTAGAATTAATTTTAGTTAGCAACGACAACCATAGAATGCCTAATAACCTTGTTGCCTATCATGTAGCCTTTTCTATATTCTTGTGCAACTATTTTTTCTCCAAGTTTTTCATCTTGTATCATGCTTACTGCCTCATGTAATTCTGGATCAAAAGGTTGTCCTACTGCCTCTATTTCTTTTACTCCATTTGCTGTAAGCACATCTTTAAATTGTTTTAACACAAGCTCGATTCCTTTTTTGTATTCTTCATCTTTTGTCTCTGCTTCTGTTGCTTTTTCTAAGTTATCAATTACTGGTAATAATGATGATATTATATCCCCTATTATCGAATTGTATAACCCTTCTCTTTCTTTTGCACTTCTTTTCTTTAAATTGTCGAATTCTGCAATAAGCCTTGTGTGTCTATCTTTTACGTCTGTCAATTCATCTTTTAATTTTGATATTTGCTCATTTAATTCTTTTTCTTTATTTTCTGTCTTTTCTTCTTTTTTTACTTCTTGCTTTTCATCTTTTTCTTCTTGTATTTTTTTCTCTTTATCCATTATCATCATCCTTTCTCTCTTTAGAATTTGGATTGTCTAGTTTTGGTGTTTCACTATTTTCGCCTAGCTTTTTACTAATATATTTCATTGCTGATATTACTTTTGAATAGTCCATTCTGGTAGGTCCGATTATAGCAATCGTTCCTAAATCTTTTCCATCTTCTTTATGCTTAAATGTTATTATGCTAAAGTCTTTTAGAGCTTCATCCACATTTTCATCACCAATGTAAACATTTATTTCATCTTGATTATCATCACTATTCAAAACATCTATCATCTGTTTAGTTTTGTCTGTATCTAATATATTTACAAAATTTTTGGCTATATCTAAACTCTTGAATTCTGGCAAATCAAACGATTTATTGGCCCCCTCCATATAAATCGGTGCGTCTTCGTTTATTGCTTTATTTAACTGTTCTAACACAGGTTTTACCACATTTAATACACTACTCATTTCTGAATGCATGTATTCTTCCATCGGTTTATCTATTTGAGTAAGTGGTTTTCCTTTTAGCTTGTTGTTAAACAAATACGTTATTGTATCAACTTGTTCCTGTGTTACGTCTTCGTCAAACTTAATTATTGTTTCTTTTATGAGTCCACTCTCTGTTAGAATTATTGCCATTAAAAGCCTGCTACCTAACAATACAAATTTAACTTCTTCTATATTTTGACTCGCAACTCGTGGTCCTATTCCAACTGATGTGTAATGAGTTATTTCCGATAATGTTGATGTTGCAATTTTGGTTAAATCTTCTATCTGATTAACTTTAGTTGCAAGTTGTGTCTGTATATATTTTATTTCTTGCATACTAATATCATTATAGTTTAAAAGCTCATCAACATAGTATCTATAACCTTGTGCTGACGGAATACGTCCAGCTGATGTATGTGGTTTATCCAGTAAACCAATCTTTTCAAGCTCAGCCATATCGTTTCTTATCGTGGCACTGCTGTAATCAATTCCATGTTTTTCTACAATAGACTTCGAGCTTACAGGCTCAGCTGTTTCGATATATTCTTCTACAATAGCTTGTAATATTTTTTTCTTTCTATTGTCTAGCATTTTTTCACCTCTTTTTAGCACTATACTATCTCGAGTGCTAAACTGTGTATATAATACATCGTAAGTTAGCAAAAGTCAATAGAGATTGCTAATTTTATTGTGAAAGTTTTGTGAATTTTCGCCCATTAGGGACGGGGGATTTTGGGCGAAATTACTAGACTTTGTTGTACTTTAAGCTAAAATCGCCCAAAAAAGGGCGTCCCTCTTGGGCGAAGGACGTCTCTTAATTTATACATTAAATTTAAATAATACTATATCTCCATCTTGCATTACATATTCTTTGCCTTCTGAACGAACTAAGCCTTTTTCTTTTGCTGCTGTCATTGAGCCTTCTCTCATCAAGTCATCATAAGAAACTATTTCTGCTCTAATGAATCCTCTCTCTATATCTGAGTGAATTTTTCCTGCAGCCTGTGGAGCTTTTGTTCCTTTCTTTATTGTCCAAGCTCTTACTTCTGGCTCTCCAGCTGTTAAGAATGACATTAATCCAAGTAAATCATAGCTTGCTTTTATTACTTTATCTAGTCCAAATTCTTCCAAACCTAGTGCTTCTAGCATTTCTTTTTTATCATCGCCATCTAAGCTTGATAATTCTTCTTCTATTTTTACACAAAGCTTTATAACTTCTGCCTTGTCTTGCTTTGCATATTCTTTTACACTGTTTACATTTGCATCATTTTCATCTAATAATTGATCTTCTGAAACATTTGCAACATATAAAATTGGCTTCATTGTTAATAAGAATCCATCTTTTACTATTTCTAGTTCTTCATCTGTATATTCCAAGCTTCTTGCTGGCTTGCCATTTTGTAAAGCATCTCTTACTTTCTTCCATGTGTCAAATTCTAATTGATATTTCTTGTCACCTTTTATTAAT
Source organism: uncultured Clostridia bacterium (assembly GCA_934131055.1). Classification (GTDB taxonomy): domain Bacteria; phylum Bacillota; class Clostridia; order TANB77; family CAG-508; genus CAG-245. The sequence goes on from CAKOZB010000041.1 coordinate 2,590, forward strand.
TTACTTGCTCTATCAATTCTTTTTTCAACAGTCTCTAAATCTGCAAATACAAGTTCTAAATTAATAGTTTCTATATCTCTTACAGGATTAATGCTTCCATCAACATGTATTATGTTTGAATCTTCAAAACATCTTACAACTTGGCAAATTGCATCAGTTTCTCTTATATGAGATAAAAATTTATTTCCTAATCCTTCGCCTTTGCTTGCTCCTTTTACCAAACCTGCTATATCAACAAATTCAATTACAGCATGTGTAACCTTTTGAGGATTGTACATCTTTGCTAGGTTGTCCAATCTTTCATCTGGCACTGGAACTACACCAACATTTGGTTCTATTGTACAAAATGGATAGTTTGCACATTCTGCTCCTGCATTTGTTATTGCATTAAATAAAGTACTCTTTCCTACATTTGGAAGTCCTACAATTCCTATTTTCATTATATCTTCGACCTTTCTTTTTCTTATAGCTATTATAATATAACACAAATTATTACTTTTGGCAATTAATTTATTTAAGGTTCCATACCGGAACCCCAAATAGAATTTTAAATATATTTTTCACTATTATTTGAATAATTTATTAAACGTATTCTTTCCAACTATTCCGTCTTGCGATAATCCATTTCTTTTTTGAAATTCTCGTACCGCACTTTCTGTTGCAGGTCCGAATATTCCGTCTGCATTAATGTTAAATAATTTGCAAATAAGCATTGACTGAATTAACCAAGTAATGTTTCCTTCGGCACCTCTTCGAACATTTATGCAGGCATTGTAAGTGTTAGTTCCAAATATTCCATCGACTGCTAGTTTACTTCCAAACTGTTTATTTAATTCTGTTTGTAATCCCTTCACCAATGCCTTCTTCGTCTCGTTTCCATAAATATTATCTACTGAAATATTTAAGCCATATTTTTCATTTAAAGAGGTTTGTATTGTAGCTATTTTTCCCTTTTCTTGGCTTGGTTTTGATACTCCTGTTTCATTTGAATTTGCTATTTGATCAAATGGGAAATTGTCACCCGGGCAATTTGTTGCATTTACATTTTTATGAACTTGTACTGTGTTTATTCCATATTTATTTTTTAAAAAATTTACAAGTTCTCTTCCAGCCTTAATCTCCTCCTCTTGCATTATTTCTTCCTTATAATCTCCTTCAAAGCAAATTCCCAATGAATCATAATTTGCACCATAGGCATGAGCTCCAACCTTATCCTCTGGACGAAGTCTATATATTGTGCCGTCTTTTCTTACCAGAAAGTGATAGCCAGCTCCACTCCAACCATTGTTTAAATGCCATCTGTGAATATCCTCAGCAGAACACTTTTTGGCCGCAGCATGATGCAAAATTATTCTTTTAGTAGAGCTACGTGTATCCATTTGTTTAAAATTTAAATTTGTATTAATTATATTCATATTTATTTCTTCTCCCTATTGCTAATAGCCTTCTGTCCTAATAGATACGTACTTATTACTCCTTGAACAACGGCTATTACTTGTACTATTTGAATCGCATATGGTATTGTTATTCCTTCTACAGCATTAATTCCAGTAACTAAAGCACTAATAATTGCCAAAACATTTATCGTATATTTTGCTATTGTCTTAATTTTTTCCATATTAAATCCTCCTAATATATTGTATTCGAGAATTTTTTTATTGAGACTATTTATACAAATTTAGACAAAAATTTATTTTTTTCAAAATTTTTAATTGGAAATATTTGACTTTTTCTGTAAAATATTGTATAATTTTACCAGTAACATATTTTAATATGTGTTGCCTTCGTTACATAAGCGTTTCGGAGGCACAGTCCTCCGAACAATCATAGGAGGAAAAGTATATGATGAAAATGTCGATCAATAGTACCGTAAGAGTCAAACTCACTGGAATTGGTGAAGACCTGCTTCGAAAATCTCGGAAGCTCCCCAAAAAGGATGCTGACGGTTACGTCAAATTGAGATTTATTGAACTACTCACGATGTTCTCCGAATTTGAATACTTGGGCGAAGTCAACCAGCCTTTTGCCGGTGACATCATTATTATCGACTAATTCACAGTACATTCTCTAATAGAGTCTGTACTACAAAAAACATCAACAGAGAGGCTTAAATCAAAGTCTCTCTGCTGGTGTTTTATTCTGGAGCTAACAACGGGAATTGTCGAGCCGCGTCGGGAAAATTGTCCACTGGACAATTTTCTAATCCTCCTTTTCAATTCCCGTTTTTTTATAAAAAATACTAGAATTCTCTAAAAATTCTAGTTTTTCATAAATTCTGGAGCTAACAACGGGAATTGAACCCGTGACCTCCACCTTACCAAGGAAAAAGTTTCATTTTATAAAGCTAGCCATTATCAATGCTTTTTAGTCTTTTTATTTTATTTTTGACCACTTTTTGACCACTTTTTTGTTCTACAATACTTCATTATATTTTTCAATCAACTTTTTTATAAAATACTTAAAATTTATTGAAAATATTATTGACATACGTATTATTACGTGTTATAATAATAAATGAAAGGAGGATAGAACATGTATCCAAAGGAACTTGTGAAGTTGTTAAAGCAAAATGGCTGGCAACAAATTTCACAAAATCGGATCTCATGTAAAACTAAAAAAACGGTAATCAAACCGAAATAGTTCCTGTACATAACAAAGATATGAAAAAAGGACTTTTAAATGAGATTCTTAAAAGGACAGGGCTAAAATAATAGCCCTTCCCTAAATATTAAATATGGATACATAATTTTTCTTCTTTTCAATTTATTTTATTTGGAGGTTTATTTAAGATGAAAAATGAATTAACAGTATTTCCAGCTATCTTTACAAAAATGAATGATGATGGTAGTTATTATATTGTTGACTTTATAGACTTAAAGAACTGCACTACAGAAGGTGAAACAATACAAGAAGCTTATTATATGGCTCAAAATGCTATGGGGTTATTCTTAGATGATTTAACAAAATTTCCAGAACCAACATTAGATTTTAGTAATATAAAATTAAATAAAAATCAATTTATCTCTTTTATTGGAATAGATATGAACGACTACAGAAAAAAATTCAATAATAAATCTGTAAAAAAGACTTTGTCTATCCCCAGCTGGCTTGATACATTAGCTGAAAAAGAAAATATTAATTTTTCACAACTTTTACAGGAAGCAATAAGAAACAAACTTGAAATTGACTAATTCTGAAAATTGTTATATAATACTATTAGGATACATGTTTTATTCTCAAAAGGAGAATATAGGCTAGCGAAACGCTAGCTTTTTATTTTTTCTTACAAGTATTTTCGAGAGAACTATACAGCTCTCTCGACTATCATTTTTATGTATTCATCTATTTTTATGCTTTGCTCTATTATCTCCTCATAATTGTTATCATTTTTTATCATTAGTTCAAGCTTTTTTACTTCTTCCATAAGCTTGTACCTCCCCTGATTCTATAATAGCAGTTTTCATGTGCAAAGTCTGTCGAAACTTGTAAAATGCCCCAAAATAAGCTAAAAATCGAAGTACGAGAATGAGTTTTAAGACATTTTAATTATTAAAGAATATAGTTTATTGTCTAAGATTTAACGTATTCTTTCGCTATAGCGAAAATTGACATAAAAAAACAGGTAGGATTGCTCCTACCGAAAAATCTATCTGAATAATTTATTAAATGTATTTTTTCCAACTATCCCATCTGCAGATAATCCATTTCTTGATTGAAATTCTTTTACTGCATTTTCTGTTGCAGGTCCAAATATTCCATCTACATTAATGTTAAATGAGTGGCAAATAAGCATTGACTGAATTAACCATGTGATATTTCCTTCAGCTCCTCTACGGACGTTTATACAGGCATTATAAGTATTAGATCCAAATATTCCATCGACTGTTAGACCTCTATTATATTGTTTGTTTAATTCTGTTTGTAAACCTTTCACTAATGCCTTCTTTGTTTCGTTTCCATAGATATTATCTACAGCAATATTTAGTCCGTATCTATCATTTAGAGTAGCTTGTATTCTTGCGACGTTGCCTTTATTTTCTTTTTGTGATGGTTGAGGTATAATTTCATTGCTTGTCTCAGAATTAGTAATCTCGTTGAATGGAAATTTGTTGCCTGGGCATGATGTCGCACATACATCTCTATGTGCCTGTACGGTTGATATTCCATATTTATTCTTTAGATATGCAACTAATTCTTTTCCTGCTTTTACTTGTTCAGTTTGCATATCCTCTTCCATGTAATTTCCTTCAAAGCATATTCCAATAGAATTATAATTTGAGCCATACGCATGGGCTCCTACTTTATCTTCTGGACGAAGTCTATATACTTTACCATCTCTTCTAACTAAAAAGTGGTAGCCAGCACCACTCCAGCCATTATTTAAGTGCCATCTATGAATGTCTTCTGCACTGCAGTTTTGTGCTGCAGCGTGATGAAGTATTATTCTCTCTGTTGATTTTCTTGTGCTCATGTCTTTGAATTGTAAGTTAGTTTCAATTATTTCCATGACTATTTATCCTCCTTATTATCATTCACAACCTTTTGTCCCAATAGGTATGTACCAAGCACACCTTGAATGACTGCTATTACTTGCACTATTTGAATTGCGTATGGTATTGTAATACCATCTACAGCATTAATTCCTGCCACTAATGCACTTATAATTGCTAAAATATTCGTAGCATACTTTGCTATTTTCTTTAATTTTTCCATAATCTTCCCCTCCTTTAATTATGTGTTTTCTTTATTAAATAATTTTCTATATCTCCAATTGCTTGAGTTACTGGACCATCACAGCCTTGCTCCTTTAGTCCTTTAAGGCAAGCTAATTGAGCCTTTAACAAAATTAATCTTTCTTCTTTACTATTAGCAACTTCTCTTTTGAGATTTGCTGTTTCTTTTTCTAGCCTTTCAATTCTACATGTATTATCACTTATTTTGTCTAATACAGTTTTCTTTATAAAGTTATATATTGCATAAAAGAAGCCTGCCAATGTTGACAAACTTCCTATTGCTATAACAACTTGCCCAATCGTTACATTTTCCATACTATTCCTCTTTATATCATTCTTCTTAATCTAAAAACAACATTAGCACTGCCATTCCAAGAAATTGAATCACAAATTTGTAATTTTAAGCTTCCTGAGTTTGGAGTTCTTAATGTCCTCAACTTAATTATATGTTTATTCCTAGAGTGCCCAGCTTTTGATAACGGAATTTCATCTGCATCATAATTAGTGCTATTAGTTCTATTAGCATACCAAGTTAATAAGCCACTTGCAAATTCATTCCATAAACCTGCATTTTCTCCAGCATTGATTTGAAGTTGTAATATGTATGTTCCCGTTTCTAGATCTGCTCCACTAATGCCAGTATCCTGCCATGTATCGGCTGTTAGTTTTAGTTCTCTTGTGATTTGTTTTATTGTTCCTATATCTATCCCATCAATTTCAACAGTTTCTTCATTTTTTGGAAAGCAGTTAAATCCTGTACTTCTTTTTATTCTATCAAAAAAGACAATTGGTGTTCCTCTTGCTAAAGTCACATTATATGTAACTGTTGCAAATTTATCCTTTATTACTATCCTAAAATCATAGTCTGATGCTATCTCACATTGCGTAATAGTCTCTTTATTATTTTGTAATTCCGTTTGTGTAATAGGAATCTTTATATATTGATAAGGAGTTTGTGTCTTGTCAATTTCCGTAACAGTCCCAAAATCACTTGGTAATGTGTAATCTTTCAAGTTTGGATCTACAATTTTGTTTCTAATTTTATATAAGATCTTATTTATTTCTTCTCCATAATATATTGCAACAAATGCACTTAGCATACTTTGTTCTGTTCTATTTCCTGTACTTATAGTATTAGTACCAGCTTTAATTATATCTTTAAATTGTGAATCAAATTGCATATTGTCTGGAAAATCTATTTTTAAAGCTTTGCTATTAAGATTATCTCCAATTTCTATATTTTTGTAATAATCGCTATCGCTTCTTTTCTTTTTCATATAATATATTTGTATATTGTTTTTTCCATTAACAGATGAATATTTAGTATTAACTTTTAGATGTGTTTCTGCATAGTAATTTTCAAGTCTATGCAAGTCTATTGAGGCTGATGGCATCTCCCAATCATCAATTATAATATCTTTTTGAGTGGTTGTAATATTACCTCTGCTGTCTGTGGCTTTAATAACAGCCTTTGCATTGCTTGATAAATTTATGCTGCTGAATCCAAAAGTGCCAGCTCCTTTGTTTTTTACTGTTACATTATTAAACGTAACTGAACATTCTGTAATAGTGGCACTATTCTTTGCTGTAACATTTTCTACTGTAACTAATAGCGAGCTTAAATTTCTTACTATTCTTTGGTTATTTCCAGTTATTTTTACAACATCGTCATTGGTATCTGCATAATAAACTTTTCCTATTTGTGGATTTGAGTTTATTACTTTTACACTAAATTCACAAGTTGTGGTTCCTATTAGTGTACTTCCATTATAGGTTTCACAAGTTATTGTTCCTTTTCCAGTATTAGAATTTGGAATTTGTGAATAAAAAGATGTTGGAATAGTCCATACATAAGACTTTTCAACATTTTTTGTTATTATTCCAGATAATTTTCCAAATTCATATTTTAAAGTATGTTTAAAGTTGTCTGCCTTTCTGTCTATAGAAATAGTTGTTTTTTCTCCTATATTTCCACTTTCACATTTAACACTTGATGCTCTTGGTATGGTATCTAATACAGCTATTCCACTTCCTTCACTGCTATTAAATGATGTACCACTAATTCCGCCAGTAGCACTTATTTTTATTGACTTTTGACCATTTGAGTTGTGTGTTATTAACTTTGAAGCCGTTCCTATTTTCTGATAAGTATCATTACAACTTAGTATAATACTTTGGCTTATACTTGTTTTTGTTCCATCAATAGTAATACTTCCGTTCCAAGTTCCTCTTGTTGCTTCTGTGGATTGACTACTTTTTTTAAAATATAAACTCACATTAACGTTTGATGTATTTTCATTACTGCCATTAGAGTTTGATTGCCATTCAATTTTTCCAGTTATATATTTATTTGATGTTCCAAATTCAAAACTATCATTTGCCATTTTTTACTCCTTCTATACTGTACTAACAAGTCCAATTCCATCATTCACAACATTTTCTAAAGAATCTTTTATTGTGATTGGAATAAATCGCATTTTATTACATAATGTAATTTCCTCTTCAACAACTGACTTTTTCATATGAAATTCATCTTTATCCATCCAGTATATTTTATTATCATTTATATCGTAACCAGCAACACCAATATCATTATTCATTAAGACATATGAACCGTCTTTTCCATTCATTCTTATTCCATTTTTATCGATTTTTCCTATTAAAGAATTTGCTTCATCATATATTTCAATTATGCCAGCTTGATTTAGATTAGATCCTAATTTTAATGTTCCACCTTTTATCATGTCAGCAACAAAATTAATAACATTTATGTTTTGCATATTTAGAGTTCCATCAATAGTCCATGCACTATTAAAAGTCCCATTTATCCCATTTTGCCCGAATCCAATACCGCCATTGTTTATCATTATTACATTTTTAGCATTTTCTTTTGGTAATGTATCTACGATCAAGATTTTATCTCCTTCATAAATACAATAAGACGCACCAAGTGCGTCCCATATCTTTTTGGTTGAATCTTGTAATTCATTTCTTAATGTTACTTTTATTGTTTCATTATTTTTTTCAATTTGATCATTTGTTGAACTCTGTATATTTTTTACTAGTCCTGATAGTGTATTTTTAAAATTTCCAAATTCTATTTCAGTATATCTTTCGAGATTACAGTCAAATGTAAATGATATAACATTTGTTAGTAACTTTATACCTAACTTTTCATCAATAACATATATTGTGTCTCCTACATCTGTCAATTTTTCAATATTAGCCTTCAATGTGTAATTAACTTTTGGATATTTGTTTTCTTCGACATATTTTTTTGCTTGCTCTCTTAAATCATTAATTAATGCATTATTGTATTCTTCTTCGTTTAAATCTCCATTAGAGTCTTTATAATCGTTTTCATCTATATCTTGTTGAAAGCTTTGTGTCTTGGTGTATGGTATATGATAACTAAAATCTGCATTTACATATTTTTCTGGAAGTAAAAGCCCATCTTTTCCAACTGGCAATAACTTAGTTACTACATTGTTCCAATTTTCTTCACAAGTTATATCTTGCATATTTTTCTTTCTACGGATTGTAACTCCATTATCATTGCCAATTTTTTCTTTAATTCCAATACTAAAATTGTCTCTTACTAAATGTCCGCCCCATCTTTCAATTACAACTTTTATTGCTTCATATAAAGATTTTCTAACGCATCTATATGAATTTGTTGATGTAATATCACTTATGGTTGTGAATGGGTTTGTATCACTTGTTGCATTGTTCAGGTGATCCAATGCATCATTGCAATTTTTATCGACAACATAACTATCTTCAATTAATAGATTCTCACTATCATAAAAAACATGCCAGCCACGTACTGAAATTTTATTTGTTTTTTTGGTTGGATTTTCTAATCTAAATGCTTGATCACCTGTCGGTGTTGGTGCAACAATTATATTGTCTTGAACTAAATAATCTATATATTCTAGACTTGCTTCTACATCTATGTAATAGTCACCGTTATCTTCCTTGTGTACTTTTGCAGATACATTGTTTAAAACTTTATCTCCATTTGAAGAAAAATTTTTATCAGTTGCTCCAAATACTTTTATCATACTATCACCTACATTTCCTGCATATGTTTTTTGAATTGTAAATTGTATTTATAATCTGTCATATCTAATTCACCATCATAATAGCTTAATTTTATTGTAGGCTTTACATTACTTTCAACAGTTATGTGATTACAGCCCCTAAATAATTCTAAATTTTGTAACTGATTATAAATTTCTTGTTGCTCTTGTGTGTATGGAATTATTTCTTCTTCTGCCAATTCATACTCTACCAAAACCGGATTTTCTTCTGCTTTCTTTTGTGCTAAAAATGTTTTAAACGTCTCTATATCAGGAAATGTACTCTTATCTAATCCAAATAA
>CAKOZB010000042.1 GCA_934131055.1 uncultured Clostridia bacterium
CAACACAGCAGAAAATATTATCATATATTTTTTATTTAAATTGTTGAAATTTATTTTTTTAATTGTTACAATATATATTATAAAAATACAGTGAAAAACGAGATTGTTTTTATTGTAAAAAGCTTAAGAAAAAGAGAGGAAAAATTTTATGAATAGTAAAACGATGAATATTGTGTTAATGGTAATTATTGCTTTAATATTGGTGGTTACGGTTGTTATTGCAGTTATGACGTTTAGCAATCATACTCCACAGCCCCTTCCAATGCACAATGAAGAAAATGTAGAAGCTAATGTAACAGTTGAAAATACTATAAAAAATGAAATTGTTGAGCAACCAGAAAATTTACCAACTTTGAAAAATAAAGGTGAAATTGCAAAGGTAAGGTCTGTGTATACAGATGAAAATTTTAAAACTGTAACAGTACCAGCAGGATATGCTATTATTAAGGATTCTCCGAATACTAATGATGGAATGGTAATTTCAAATGTTGCAGATGATGATTTAGATAATTCAAAAGAGGGAAATCAGTTTGTATGGATTCCTGTTGAAACACCGGTTTTAGATGTAAGCAAATTAGATAATGAAATTGATATAAATGATGCTATTTCAGAGAGTGTATCAAATAAAAAATATCCAATGGCTTTAAAACTTGCTGATGGAAATTACAAAGGAGTTCTTTACAGATTTGAATCTATTAATGAAGATACTGCAACTAAAGTTAATTTCATTGCATACAGTGAAGGAAACAATGAGAGAGAACCAGCTAATATAGATGATAATGGAGCTAGTGTTGCTGGCTGGACTCAAACTTCTTATCAAGAAGAGTTTAACGCTTTAATTAAAAGAGTAAAAAATGATGGCGGATTCTGGGTTGCAAGATTTGAAACTAGTGTGGATTCAAACAATGTTGCTCAAAGTAAGCAAAATCAAAAAGTTCTAACTAATACATCTTGGTATAATTTATATACAACACAAAAAAGCTTAACTAAAGGTACTACAACGAGCCATATGATTTGGGGATGCCAATGGGACCAAATTATGATTTGGATGAAGGACATTAAAAATAACAATGTTGTTCAAGGTTCACGTTATTTTATTATAAATAGTAGCAACATGGGAAATTATTTGAACACAGAGATAAAGATTTCTGAAGATCAAACAAAGAGAGCGGGAGAAGCTTTCAGATTTAAAGCTGGTGAAGTTGGCGGAGCAATGATAAAGAACATATATGATTTAGCAGGAAATGTTTGGGAATGGACAATGGAAGCTAACTTTACAAATTCAAGAACTGTAAGAGGTGGAGATTGTTCTTATGATGGAGAATCTTATCCTGTTTCTGCAAGATTTTCGTTCAAGCCAACATATACAGGAGAAAAATTAGAAAATATAGGTTCAAGAATGATTTTATATTAAAACTATTGTATTTTGGAAGAATTTATGTTATTATATATACCGTAAAACATACCTTACTCATGGTTTTAGGATAAAACTCCACTAAATCTAAGAATAAGGCAAATAAAAATTAGGAGGAAATAAAAATGACAAAGGAAAGAAAACAAGAAATTATTGCTACTTACAGAAGAGATGAAAAGGATACTGGTTCTCCAGAAGTTCAAATAGCTCTTTTAACAGAAAGAATCAATAATTTAACAGAACATTTAAAAACACATCAAAAAGATAATCACTCAAGAAGAGGATTATTACAAATGGTTGGAGCTAGAAGAAGCTTATTAAACTATTTAGCAAAAGAAGATGTTCAAAGATACAGAGACATCGTAGAAAAATTAGGACTAAGAAAATAATAAAGACATAGGGCGTTTTACAAATGATAAAGCGCCCATTTTTACAAATTTACAGAAAAAAATTTTGTTATTTTGATGTAAAAAAGCATAAAATAATAAAAAATTCATTTTAAAGTCACATTAAAGTTGTATAACCATACTTGTAGAATTAGAGGTAGCTTGTATAAAATGCTATAATGATAACATTTTATAGAGGTTACAGTCTAAGTACAAGTATTGCTTATAAATAAATTAAAAGGAGAGATATTATGTACAGAAAATTTGAAACAGAGTTAGCCGGAAGAAAGCTAACAGTTGAAACAGGAAGAGTTGCAGAACTTGCAAATGGTGATGCAATTATTCACTATGGAGACACAGTTGTAATGGTAAACGTTACAGCATCTAAAGAGCCAAGAGAAGGAATAGATTTCTTTCCACTATCAGTTGATTATGAAGAGAAACTATATGCAGTTGGAAAAATTCCAGGAAGCTTCCAAAAAAGAGAAGGAAAGCCAGCTGACAAGGCTATCTTAACATCAAGAGCTATAGATAGACCTATCAGACCTTTGTTCCCAAAGGATTTTAGAAATGATGTATGTGTTGTTGCAACAGTTTTATCTGTTGAACAAGATAACAGCCCAGAAGTTTGTGCTATGATTGGTGCATCAGTTGCACTATCAATTTCAGATATTCCATTTGGCGGACCAACAGCAGCTGTAAATGTTGGATATGTTGATGGACAAATTGTTATAAACCCAACAGTTGCTCAAAGAGAACATAGCAGATTAAAATTAACTGTTGCTGGAACTATGGAAAAGGTTACAATGATTGAAGCAGGAGCAGATGAAATACCAAATGACACAATGCTTGATTGTATAAAAGCCGGACATGAAGAAATTAAAAAGCTTTGCAAATTCATAGAAGGAATAAAAGAAGAAGTTGGAAAGCCAAAATTTGAATATGTTTCTTTTGCAACAGACAAAGACGTATATGCTGAAATTAAAGAAAACTTCAAAGAGAGAATGTATCAAGATGTACAAGCACAAGATAAAGAAGTTAGAGATGCTAACATGGATAAATTAGCAGAAGATATCCAAGCATATTTTGTTGAAAAATACGGAGAAGAAGAGACAGAAGCAAAGAGCACAGAAATTGCAAACAGCATACACGACCTAGAAAAAGAATGTGTAAGAGAGATGATTTTCAAAGAGCACAAACGTCCAGACGGAAGAAGAATAGACGAAATAAGACCACTATCTTGTGAAGTTGGAGTATTACCAAGAGTACACGGAAGTGCAATATTTACAAGAGGTCAAACACAAGTATTATCAGTAGTAACACTTGGAACAAAATCTGAAGAACAAGAATTAGATGGATTAGACGAAGAAGAATCTAAGAGATACATGCATCAATACAACTTCCCATCTTACTCAGTTGGTGAAGCAAGACCATCACGTGGACCAGGAAGAAGAGAAATTGGACACGGTGCATTAGCTGAAAAAGCACTAGTTCCAGTAATTCCATCAGAAGATGAATTCCCTTATACAATAAGAGTTGTATCAGAAGTATTATCTTCAAATGGTTCAACATCACAAGCAAGTATTTGCGGAAGCACTCTAGCACTTATGGATGCAGGTGTTCCAATAAAGAAACCAGTAGCAGGTATATCAACAGGACTTGTTACATCAAAAGAAAATCCAGATGAATACGTAATGCTTACAGATATTCAAGGAATAGAAGATTTCTTCGGAGACATGGACTTCAAAGTTGGTGGAACAAAAGATGGTATAACAGCTATCCAAGTTGACATTAAAAATGATGGACTAACATATGATATAATCAAAGAAGCTTTTGAAAGAACAAAAGTTGCTCGTGATTATATATTAGATGAAATAATGAAACCACAAATAGCAGAGCCAAGAGCTGAATTATCTAAATATGCACCAAGAATAATTACAACAACAATCAATGTAGACAAGATTAAAGATGTAATCGGACCTGGTGGAAAGATGATAAACAAAATTATAGATGCAACAGGAGTTAAGATTGACATAGAAGAAGACGGAAGAGTTTGCATTTATACAGACGATGCTGAAAACGGAAAGAAAGCTTTGAAGATGATTGAAGATATAGCAAAAGACATCGAGGTTGGAAAAATTTATGACGGAAAAGTTACAAGAATAATGAACTTTGGAGCTTTTGTTGATATTGGTGGAGGAAGAGAAGGATTACTTCATATTTCTAAAATATCAAACAAGAGAGTTGAAAAAGTTGAAGATGTTTTAGCAGTAGGCGATGAAATAAAAGTAAAAGTTTATGAAATAGACAATCAAGACAGAATTAACTTAACAATGAAAGACTTAGAAGAAAATAAAGAAAACAAAGAAGAACACGTAGAAGAATAATAAATGCAACACGTAAAAGTAGCAATAAATATCAAAATTCGACAATAGTTGCAAATATATGAATAAGTAGTATAATATAGATGTGGGGAATGAAAGTTCCCTAACATCTGAATTGAAGGATTGATAAAATGAAGTATTTATATATAATACAACAAGCAATGGTTTGGATTTTAACTATATATTGGGTATATCAGTTGATAGTAAGTTTATGCTCACTTCTCAAATTAAAAGATAAACCATTGGTTGAGGAAAAGGACCATAAGTTTATGGCAATTTTGCCAGCTCATAATGAGGAAAATGTTATTGGAAACCTAATAGAAAGCTTGAAAAAACAAGATTATCCTGCCAATTTAATAGATATTTATGTGATTGCAGATAATTGTACAGATAATACGGTTAAAATTGCAAAAGAAGCTGGAGCAATTGTTTTAGAGAGAAAAGAAGATGACCCTAAAAAAAGAACAAAAGGGGCTGCTCTTCAATGGTTTTTAAAACAAAAAATAGAAGAAAATGCAGATTATGATGCATTCTGCGTATTTGATGCAGATAATATCGTAGATAAGGGATTCTTTACTGCAATGAACAAAAAACTTTGTCAAGGCGAAGAAGTTGTTCAAGGCTATAGAGATATAAAAAATCCAACAGATAGCTGGGTTTCTGCAGGATATGCAATATTCTATTGGACAATGCACAGATTCTATCATTTAGCTAGATACAATTTGGGATTATCAGCTCTTTTGAATGGAACTGGATTTATGGTTAAATTTGATATAATAAAACCAACAGGTTGGAACACAGACACTCTAACAGAGGATATAGAATTCTCTTTGAAACGTATAATACAAGGTAAAAGAGTTGGCTGGGCAACAGATGCAATAGTATATGATGAACAACCAGTAGGATTTAAACAATCATGGTCACAAAGGTCAAGATGGACAATAGGTCACATTCAATGTTTACAAGAATACACAAAACCATTAGCTGGAGCTGTGAAGAAAAATAAAACATTGATGAATTTTGATGGACTTTTGTACATGATGGGAAGTATACCAATGTTTATAATGACTATTGTGTTATTGTTAATAAACTTTGTAATGTTCATATTTGGTGGAATGACACCAATGGATTTATTAATAAACTGCTTAAGATATATATTACCAACATTTTTCTTGCCAATATTTGTTGGAATAGTAATAATGATAATTGAAAGAAAACCAATAAGACCAATGTTAAAGGGACTTGCTTTATACCCATTGTTCTTAGGCTCATGGTTATTAATAAACTTCAAATGCTTATTCGTACGTGATACAAAGTGGGAAAAGATAGACCACGTAAGAGATATAAAAATAAAAGATGTAGCATAATAGCAAAAAGAGGTGCATAAAGCATCTCTTTAATTTTTGAATATTTATGAAAATATATAGACTTTTCTATTGGAATAATGTAAAATAAGTAGAATAAATATGTCAATTGTTTTAAATAAATTTATGTTTTGAAGGGAAATAAAGGTAAAATGGAAAAAATACAAAAAATTTTTAAACCAAAATATATTCATATAGCTGTAATTATATTAGGAATAATATTCATGAGCTTATCAATATTTCATACAAATATGTGGTTTGATGAGAGCTACACAATAGGAATTGTAAGACATTCTTTTTCAAAAATATGGAATATAACAAGTTATGATGTACATCCACCTTTTTACTATTTCTGCCTACATATTTTAAATTTAATATTTGGAGAGAATATTATTATTTATAGATTGTTCTCGGCAATTACAATTGCCCTAACTGCAATACTTGGATATACACACATTCGTAAAGACTTCGGAGAAAAAGTTGGTTTTTGGTTTTCTTTCTTAACACTAATGTTACCTGTATCTGCGCAATATGCAGGAGAAATAAGAATGTATTCTTTAGGAATGCTTCTTGGAACTATTATGTGTATATATGCTTATAGAATTTATAAGAAAGACATTCATAAATTAACATATGTATTTTTCGGACTAAGTAGCTTGGCTTTAGCATACACTCATTATTATGGAGTATTACTGGCAGGCGTTATAAACTTGGCTTTATTCATATATCTAATCAAGAATAGAAAAGAAAGAAAACAGGATTTAGTAAAATTTACAATAACAGCAGTGTTACAAGTTGTAGCATATTTGCCATGGCTTATAGTGTTTGTAAGCCATTTAAAAGGAACAGGGTTCTGGATCACATTAACTTTCCCTGGCTCAATATATGAAATATTAACAGTTCAATATAAAGGAAATTTAACATTTCAACCAATAATACTTTCAACAGCATTTTATGCTTATTTAATTTATATGGTAGCAAGTACACCAAAAGAAGAAAGAAAACCTGGAACTTGGGGATTCATCATCTATATAGGAATAATTCTTCTAGTGCTAGTAATTTGTGCTGTGTTACATAGTGTAATTTTACTAAGTAGATATTTATTGATATTAAATGGTGCATTCATGTTTTCTATTGCATATTTTATGTCAAGAGATACAAACAAAGTACGAATGATTGCAATATGTCTTATAATATTGACCTTGTCAGCATTTAGTAACTGTAAAACTATAAGAGAAAACTATGATGAAAATAATAGAGATTTTAAAACATACTTAGATGAAAACATTGAAGATGGAGATATAATTATATACTCTGGAGCTATAAATGGTGCTGTTATAACAACAGAAGTGTCACAAAACCATGATAATACATCATATTTCTACAATAAAGAACATTGGGGAGTACATGATGCATACAAAGCTTTTGCACCATATATGGTAATAGAAGAAGATTTATCAAAAATTTTAGATAATTATACGGGAAGAATTTGGATTGTAGAAAATGAAAATACGCATCAGTTATGTGATGAAATAGCAGAAAAATATGATGTGAAGAAGCTTGAAGAAAAGCAATTTATAAATAAGTATAAGGATTATAGATATACATTTGAACTAATTGAAAAATAATTAGACTTTTTGTAGTGATAAATAATATTTAAAACACGGTTACATACACCACGTATGTGACCTTGCATTTTAAATATTGTTTTCTATGTGTAAATATTATTATTAAATTGAATTTGTAAAATTTGTGAAGTGAAAAATAAAGTAAAATTATATAAATCTTAATATATGTAAAATAAATTAAAAAGAAAGGTGTGGTAGATAAAAGTGGAAAAACAGAAAATGAGAGTATTGGCTTTTGTTGGACCATCTGGAACTGGCAAGAGTTACAGAGCACAATTAGTTGCAAGAGAAAATAATATTCATTACATAATAGATGATGGTCTGTTAATAAATGAAAATGAAGTATTAGCAGGCACATCAGCAAAAAAGGCTCCAACTAAAATAGAGACTGTAAAACATGCACTTTTTATAGAAGAAAAAGAACAAGCTGATATGAAAAAAGCTTTCAAAAAATACAAACCAGATAGTTTATTGATTTTGGGAACATCAGACAAAATGATACAGAAAATAATAGAAAGCTTGGATTTACCACCTCTTGAGAAAACAATTTATATAAACGAAGTTGCAACAGAAGAAGAGATGGAAAAGGCTCGTAATATACGTGTTACACAAGGGAAACACGTAATACCAGTACCGACATTTGAAATAAAAAAAGATTTTTCTGGATATATTCTAGATCCATTACAAATATTTAAATCAAAAGGTGGAACACCTTATATATCAGAAAAATCAATAATAAGGCCTACTTTTAGTTATCTTGGAAATTTTACTATATCGGACAGTGTGTTTAGACAAATTGCCGAAAGAGTAGCCAAGAAAATGCCAGAAATATATGATGTTTCCAGAATAAGGACTCAAAACTATGGAGATGGAATATCAATATACTTAGAGGCAATTATAAATTATGGAAATAATATTATAGAGGTATTACAGAATTATAAAGCAAGGGTAAAAAAAGAAATAGAAAAACAAACTGCGATGAATATAATAAAAATTGATTTAGTTGCAAAGGGAATTCACATGAATGAAGAATAAAAAATATGCAAAATGTATGGAAAGTACATTTTGAGGACGGAGAAGAAAATGTCTTTTATAGTAGCAATAGATGGACCTGCAGGAACAGGCAAAGGAACTATGGCAAGCAGATTGTCAAAAAAATATAATCTAGTAAATATAGATACTGGTGCAACTTATAGATGTGTTACACTAGAAATGATGAACCAAAATATTGGAATGGATGAAGAAGAAAAGATTGCAGAAATGTTAAAGAACATTCAAATAGAATTAAGTACTGAAAAAGGAAAACAAAAAGTATTTTTGAATGGTCAAGATGTAACTGATAAAATAAGAAGCAAGGAAGTATCTGAAAAAGTATCGTTTGTATCATCAATAAAACAGATAAGAGTTGCAATGGCAGGGCTTCAAAGAAAAATGGCTCAAGGCAAAGATGTAATTATGGAAGGTAGAGACATTGGAACAGTAATATTCCCAAATGCAGACGTAAAAATATATCTTGATGCAAATGTAGAAGTAAGAGCTAAAAGAAGAGTTAAACAAAACGAAGAAAAAGGCATCGAAATGTCGTATGAAGAGGTTTTAGAAAACATAAAGAAACGTGATAAAAATGACATGGAAAAAGAGATGGGAGCCTTAAAAGTGGCAGAAGATGCAGTGGTTATAGATGGTTCAGAAATGACTATAAAAGAAGTAGAAAAAGCCATAAGCAATGTAATAGAAAAAAAATTAAAGGCAAAAAAAGAACAAGAAAAAATATATTGGGTAAGACCAGAAACAACATGGAAGAAGATAGAAAGAGCAACCATAAAAGGAATATTGCATGCTTTTTATAAGGTTGTGTTTAGAATAGAAAAAATAAATGAAGAAAATCTTCCTATGGAGGGACCTGTAATTGTTTGTGCTAATCACCTAAATACTTGGGATGCAATAGGTTTAGTAACTGCAAGCAAGAGAAGAATAAGATTTATTGCGAAAGAAGAACTATTTCACAACAAATTTTTAAACTGGTTTGCACATGTATTTGATGTAATTCCTGTAAAGAGAGGAATGAGAGATATAGAGGCAATGAAAATGAACCTTACTGCATTAAAAAACGGTGAAGCACTAGGTTTATTTCCGGAAGGAACAAGAAAAGGCTTAGCAAAAGGTGCAAAAGTACAAAATGGAGCAGCATATATGGCTTTAAAAACAAAAACAAAAGTAGTACCAGTTGGAATACAAGGAACATTCAAACCATTTACTAAGGTAAAATTAAACTATGGCAAGCCACTAGATTATACAAATTATGAACCAAAAAATCCAGAAAAAGAAGATATAGAAAAGGCAACAAAAGAAATTATGGACAACATAATTATGTTGACAAATCAAGCAAAATAATGTATAATTGACAACAGAAAATCGCCCAATAGGGACGCCCCTTTTTGGGCGAAAAAGTTATTGTTTTATAGCATTTCAATCTTGAAATTGTTATAAAAATATTAAAACTTCGAGAAAGCACAGTCGAAATAGACTCAAAACTATATAGAAATGAAGGATTTTTATGGAAAAATTTGAAGATAATTTAACATTTGAAGATATAATAAATCAAACTTTTAAAAAAGTAAAAGTTGGAAGTACTATAACAGGTACAATAGTTGAAATTAATGGAAAAGGCGAAATATTTGTAGATATTGGTTACAAAGCAGATGGAATTATACCAAGAAACGAATATTTTAGTGAAAAAGATTTAGAACCAATTGAAGAATATAAGGTTGGAGATAAGATAAAAGCAGATGTATTAAAGTTAAATGACGGACAAGGCAATGTATTAATGTCTTGTAAACATGCAAAAATAAAAGAAATAAGAAAAGAATTCAAAGAGAAAGTAGAAAGCAAAGAAGTATTTGAAGAAGAAGTTAAGCAGACTAATAAAAATGGATTAGTCGTATTATACAAGAATTTGATTAGAGTATTTATACCAATTTCATTATCAGAAGTTGGAAGAGACGAAGATGTAGGCTCTTATAAAGGAAAAACAATTAGATTTAGAGTTATAGAAAATGATGAAAGAGCAAAGAAAATTATTGGTTCTGTAAAGGATCTAGTTGAAGAAGAAAAGAAGGCAAAAGAAGAAGAATTTTGGAACAACATTGAAGTTGGAAAGAAATATACAGGTACTGTAACAGCAATAAGCGATTATGGAGCATTTGTTGATATTGGTGGAGCACAAGGACTTTTACATATATCAGAAATGACTTGGGGAAGAAATCAAAACCCAAGAGATATATTGGAAGTTGGACAAAGCATTGAAGTAAGTGTAAAAGAGCTTGATAAAGAAAATAAGAGGTTCAAATTATCTTATGAGAAAAAAGGTCCAAACCCTTGGAATAAAGTAGAAGAAAAATACCATGTTGGAGATGTGGTAAAAGTAAAAATTTCTAAGATAATGCCATTTGGAGCATTTGCAGAATTAGAAAAAGGAATAGAGGGACTTGTTCATATTTCACAAATCTGTGAAAGAAAAATAACAAAACCAGAAGAAGAGCTTCAAGTTGGACAAAAAGTAAATGCGAAAATAATAAACATAGATTTTGAAAACAAAAAAATAGAACTATCGATAAGAGAATTAGAAGGAACATCACAAGAATATAAAGAGAATGCATAATAAAATTTCGCCCAGAGGGGACGCCCCTTTTTGGGCGAAAACCTTGGAGCGTGTTAGATATATTATAAAATAAACGCTTTTTAAAATGTAAATTTATATGACTTTTATGATGTTAACGATAACTGGTAAAATCATATTCTATGAGAAATAATAAAAATTAAAATAATTAAATTTAAATTAAAATCGCCCAAAAAGGGACGTCCCCATTGGGCGAAGAGGGGGAAAAATGAATAACAAAAATATTAGAAATATTGCAATAATTGCACACGTTGACCATGGTAAAACAACATTGGTTGATGCACTTTTAAGACAGAGCCATGTTTTCAGAGAGAATGAACAAGTAGCAGAAAGAGTAATGGATTCTGGAGATATTGAGAAGGAAAGAGGAATTACAATTCTTTCTAAAAATACATCTGTTATGTATAATGGAGTAAAAATTAATATAGTTGATACTCCAGGACATGCTGATTTCGGTGGAGAAGTTGAGCGTGTATTAAAAACTGTTGATGGTGTTTTATTATTGGTAGATGCTTTTGAAGGCCCAATGCCTCAAACAAGAGAAGTTTTAAAGAAAGCTTTAGCACTTAACC
>CAKOZB010000043.1 GCA_934131055.1 uncultured Clostridia bacterium
TCCTGGATGGAATTTTGTTCCTCTTTGTCTAACTAGAATGTTTCCAGCTGGAACAACTTGACCATCAGCTCTTTTTAGTCCAAGACGTTTTGACTCACTGTCTCTTCCGTTCTTAACACTACCTTGACCTTTCTTATGAGCCATTATGTTTCACTCCCTTCATGTTTTTATATTCTCTATATAATTATTATTTTGTTTCTGCTTTCTTCTCTGCAGCAACTTTTATAGATGTTATTTCAACCTTTGTGAATGGTTGTCTATGTCCTTGAGTTCTTCTTTCATTTTTCTTAGCTTTGTATCTGTAGATAACTATTTTCTTACCTTTTCCATTAGCTAATACTTTTCCCTCAACTTTTACACCTTTAACATAAGGAGCTCCAACTTCTACTTTTTTGTCATCAGATACTAAAACAACTTTATCAAAAGAAACTTTCTTTCCTTCTTCAGCATCTAATTTTTCGAAAAATACAACATCTCCTTCTGCTACTTTGTATTGTTTTCCACAACTTTCAATTATTGCGTACATTAATTGTACACCTCCCTTTATATGTATACTCGCTAAGCATAAAATACAAGGCATCTAGCTTATTTTTTATAATCTAGCATTTAGTGGCCCGACTCAGGCGGCTTACAGGCTATAATTTTATCACATAAATTTGTTCTTGTCAATGTTTATAGTTTTTTTCTTGTCATTTCTAATAAATCTAATTTTGTAAAGCCCATTATTTGAGTTTTACTCCTATCTTTCTTTAATTCTTTTTCTAATAAATTCATTATATTCTTACGGTCTTGCTCTTCTTCCATATCGATGTAATCTATTACGATTATTCCACTTATGTTTCTAAGCCTTAGTTGTTTTGCTATTTCCACTGTTGCTTCTTGATTAACCTTATATATTGTATTTTCCTTGCTAGAGTTTTTCTTTCCTGTGAATTTTCCAGAATTTATGTCTATGGCTGTTAGTGCTTCTGTTTTATCTATTGTTATAAAGCCTCCACATTTTAACCATATTTTTCTGTCCTTCATTTCTTCTATTTGCCCAGCTATATCATGCATTTTGGTTAAATCTTCATTCTCATTTAAAACAACTTCGACATTTTCTTTTCCAATTTTCTTTAAATATTCTAATATTGTTTCACAGGTATTTTTTGAGTTAACAATTACTCTATCTACATCAGTTTCTAATACACTTACTAAAAACTTTGATATTACATCATAATTTTGAAAAATTAGTTGCGGTCTTTTATCTTTCAAACTTTCATCATATGATGCCTTTATCTTTTTCCATATCTCTATTAAATCAGCAACATCTTTTTCTATTTCAGCTTTTCCCTTGCCTTCGGCTGATGTTCTTAAAATTAGTCCGTATTTATTGTTTTCATTTAATCCACTTAATATTTCAGAAGCTAGATTTTTTAGTCTGGCTCTTTCTTCTTTGTTTTCAATCTTTTGAGAAACTGTTATAAAATCCACATTTATCATTAATACAGATAATCTTCCAGTTATGCTAATATGTGTTGATACTCTTGCCCCTTTTAGGTTTTCCTCGCTCTTTTTTACTTGTACCAGTACTGGCATATTTACTTTTAAATAGTCTTTTATTTTATACTTTTCAAGATTCTCATCTTTATTTCCTGTTACATTACTTACCTTTGGTATTACATCTTTTATATGTATAAAAGCATTTTTATCTTCTCCAATATCAATAAAAGCCGACTGCATTCCTGGTAAAAGGTCTCTCACAATTCCACAATAAATATTTCCTTCATTAGCTTTAATAGATTCGTCATCATCATATTTCTCAATTAACTTACCATTTTCAACTAATGCTATTAAATTACTACCATCCTCATTTTTATTAATTATTATATCTTTCATTTTGTTATGTTCCTTTAATTCAATCTATTCATTGCATTATCTATTCCAATTTTCAGAATTTCTTCAACTGCAACTTCTGCTTTCTCCACACCAATTTCTAGTTTCTTATATTCTTCGTCATCGACTCTTCCTATGACATAATCGACTAAATCAGCTATTTTCTCTTGTTTTCCTGTTCCAACCCTAACACGTGGAAAATCGGTAGTATTTAACTCTTTTACCATAGATTTCATTCCATTGTGTGTTCCTGCTCCACCTTTTTTTCTTATTTTCATAGTTCCAGTTTCTATATCTATATCGTCAAATATTGTTATTATATCTTTTGCTTCTATTTTATAAAATTTAGCAAACTTTTCCACACATTCTCCACTCGCGTTCATATATGTTTGTGGTTTTAACAATATTACTTTTTCGCCTTCTATTACACCTGTTCCAAATAGTCCATTAAATTTTTCTTTTTTAACTTCTATTTCGTATTTTGCAGATAATTTATTTATTACATCAAATCCCATGTTGTGTCTTGTTTTAGAATACTCTGGCTCTGGATTTCCAAGCCCCACTATCAAATACATAGTTTTCCCTCTTCTTAAAAAAATTTCACTTGATAGTATAGCATAAATTTTGACACATTGCAAAAAATATTATATAATTCTAATAGATTATTTTTATGGAGTAAATTATGGAAAATTCAAATTTTAAATCTGGCTTTGTTTCTATGTTAGGCAGAACAAATGTTGGAAAATCTAGTATTATAAATGCCTTAGTCGGCGAAAAGGTTGCAGCAGTTGCAAACAAAACTCAGACTACAAGAACTGCAATTAGGGCAATCGTAAATCGTCCAAATTCACAAATTATATTTGTAGACACACCTGGAATACATAAACCAAAGTCTAAGCTCGGAAACGTAATGGTGGAAACTGCTTTTGGAGCCTCTTTGGACGTTGATATAATTGTTTTTGTTATTGATGCAACTTCTGAGGAAATTGGCAGAGGTGATCGAATTATATTAGACAAGATAATAGAATCTAAGAAAAAATGTATTCTTGTAATTAACAAAATTGATTTAGTTGATAAAGCTCAAATTGCAAAATTAATCGAGCTATATTCTAACGAATATAATTTTCAGGCTGTTATTCCTATTTCTGTTACTAAAAATAAAAACTTAGATGTTTTGTTAGATGAAATTGAAACACACCTAAAACCAGGTCCTGCATATTATGATACTGAGGAATATACAGACCAAACCTTGAGACAACTTGCAGAAGAGACCATAAGAGAAAAAGCTTTGAAACTTTTGAATGACGAAGTTCCTCATGGAATTTACGTTGAAACAGATAAAATGAAATTTAGAAAAACTAAGACTGGCGAAGGAATTTATGACGTTTCTGCAACTATATATTGTTTAAGAAATTCTCATAAAGGAATCATCATCGGTAAAGACGGCCAAATGCTTAAAAAGATTGGAACATATGCAAGAGAAGACTTAGAGAAAATGCTGGATACTAAGATAAACTTGCAGTTGTGGGTTAAAGTTAGAGAAGATTGGCTAAATGACACTGCACTTGTTAAGAAATTTAAATTACAATAATTTTTAGTATAAAAAGCTAAAATTAGCAAAAGATAAAATTAGCTAGTATATTTGTTATACATTAGGAGGAGTCATATGATAAAAAAATTAGCATGGAATACTTTTAAAAGCACTGGTAATATCAATACTTTTCTGGAATTAATAGAAGTAGAAAATGTTGAAAGAGATTTACAAAAAAACACACTAAATAATCAAATAAATTACGAGAAGGATATTTATGGGAATAATAAAGACAAAGGGAATAATTCTTTTAGAAAGTAACATGGGAGATTTTGATAAAATGGTATCAATTTTAACTCCTGATATTGGTAAAATTGGTTGTGCTGCAAAGGGGGCCAGAAAACCTAAGAGCCCTCTTATGGCTGGCACCCAATTTTTAAGTTTTAGCGACTTAGTTGTATATAGTGGCGTAAATTCTTATAATCTAAACTCATGCGAGCCTATCGAAGTTTTTTACAATATTCGTAAAGACTTGGGCAAACTAACATATGCTTCTTTTATTTCAAGGCTTGTATATGATGTTACCGACGAAAACCAGTACACATACAAGATTCTTCAATTGTTATTAAATACATTATATATAATCTCAGAAACAGACGTGGACAAAGATTTTATACTGTCTGTTTTCGAATTACGTCTTATGGTATTGCTCGGCTATTCCCCAAGGCTTGGAAAATGTGTAAGCTGTGGCTCTCCAGAAAATATCTGCTATTTTAGCATAGCTCACAGTGGTTTCTTATGTAACAATTGTGGAAGAGTAGATAAATCTGCAATTCAAATTACTAAAGATACTTTCGATGCTCTAAAATATATATGTACAGCACCTGCAAAAAAAATATATTCATTCAACGTATCTGATGAATCAAAAAAAGAACTGCAAATAATTAGCAGTTTGTATTTAAATAAGAATTTAGATAAAGATTATAAATTTGAAAAGCTATTTTAGCATTTCTCCTTTCATATATCCATCATAATAATTTTTCAATAAGTTATATGATGGATTTATTGTTGGTACAACTTCTTTATTTTCTATCATCTTGTCAAATTCTTCAAAAGTTACATTTTTAATATTGACTACCTCTTCATCTTGCAATATTATTTTATCTTTTGAAAATCTTCTTTGTACTAGCCATATATCAACTATATCTTTTACCCTTGTATAACTTCCTATATATGTTATCTCTTCATCTTGTATATCTAATCCTAACTCTTCTTTCATTTCTCTTTTTACAGCTTCTAAGCTGGTCTCACCACTTATAACGCCTCCACCTGATTGTTCCCATAATCCGGGAAATATCTTCTTTTCATTAGAACGTTGCTGAATCCATAATTTATCGTCTTCAAGAAGCCAAACATGGACTGAAATGCTATATTCATTTTTTTCCAATTTACCTCTTTCTCTTATATTTTCTAATTTTTCTCTTCTTTTATTAAAAATATCAACATTCTCCATTTCTCCCTCCATAATTTATAATAACAATTTATTCCAAATATAGTATATCATATTTTTATTTACAAAGCTATTAAAGTTTACCAAAAAAAATAATTCGTATTACTAAATAACACGAATTATTTTTTCTTTAATCAACATCCTCTGTTACGGTTTCCTCTGCCCCTTCTATTGTTACTTTTGCATTTATTGGGCATATTTGAACATATGTATTTCCGTCATTTACTTTTATTTCGTTTCCATCTAAATCTTTATACACAGTTTGTGCACTTCTTGAAGTTTTTTCACAAGTAATTTTTATTGCCTTGCCATTTGTAATATAGTATCCATCTAATGTTCCAATATTTGATAATGTTTGTCTGTCTTTGTTTTCTCCATCATTCAATACTGAATTTTTTGCAAATGTTATTATTATATTTTTTGTTGTTATATTTTCTCCTGTACTCCAATCAGTTTCTTTTACGCCTTTTGAGTATCTTTGATATCTCTTTGTTGTAGCATCATATGTATATTCCACATCATTTGAATAAGAATACGGAATAGTTATTTTTTCTGCACTCTGACCATCTGTTAGTTCAACTTCATCTGTTACATATTTTAATACACTTTCTTTTGTAGATGTTGTTTTGTAACCTTTACGTTCTGCTATTGATAAAATTTTTGCTGTGCTTGTTGCTACATTGTGTGGTGCTCTCTTGTCTTTTACCCTCCAGAATGAGCTTTCACTTTCTGAAATTCCATTTATGTTGTTTACACCTAGATTAGAAATGTCGTATTGTGCCTGTGGACTCCAACCATAATGAACATATATTGCATCATTTTCTAGGGCATAATCTAAGAAATAATGTCTTGAACTTCTTACAGGTCCAATTTTTTCTAGGTTTTGTCCTTTAAATAACGCCATTAGTCTACTTTCTCCACCTTCAACAATAATTTCATAAACCATATATGCATTATTTAATCCGCCCTGTGGTAATGCTGCTTTATGGTTATCTATCATAACTGCTATTGGCCTCTCATCACCCTTAAAAGTTTGAACTGTTTTTATTTCAACTTCTAATGGTGGTTCTTCAACTGTATTCTGTGATTCTTCATCGTTACTTGCTACATTTTGAGATTTATCTCTATAAAATTTATAGGCAATTATTCCTCCACATAATATAACAATTATTATTAAAATTACTACAAGTATTCTAGTTTTATTATTCATACTTTATACTCCTTGTTTGCTATATTTATAAAATTCGAACGTTAAGCTCTTTCTTTTTTATTGAATTTTAAATATTGTTAATCCATAAATTAACAGTACTATTAAAACTCCCATGCATGCTCCAAAAACGATTTCCGCTTTGGTTCTAGCATTACTTCCAACTCTATTTTCAACAACTAATATTGATAAAATTAATGCAAGTGTAAATGTTACTATATCTTTGCTATTTAGCCAAATTGCTGTTAGTGCTGCAAATGCTATTGCAGATTGACCACTTGGAACGAATCCCTCTTTTACAAGTTCTCCCCTCTCAGTTTTCTTTGAGCAACCTGCTTTCATAGAGATTACTGCTATTACAACCAACATGATTGCAACAAAAGCAAGATGCATTGGTGACTTTACCATATTATTAAATATGCTATCACTAACAGCCTTTAAATTTTCTTCTTTAAAAAATATAAAATATCCAACCACTAAAGCATTGCATGCTGCCAGTACAACTGCTCCAGCTGCAACATCTTTTGAAATTTTTGCCTTTGGATGATAAACATCTACAAACAAATCAACCACAGTTTCTATCGCAGTGTTTATCAATTCTGCAAATATAACCATAAAAACTGCAAATAGCAAACATAAAAATTCTGCCGTATTTAGTCCATAAAATAAAGATAACACCATTACTATAACGGCTAGCACAAGCTGAATTCTAATATTTCGTTGAGTTGTCGCCGAGTAAATTATTCCGTTTGTTGCATTTCCCCAGGCTTCAAAAAAGTTGTCGTTTTTCATTTTATGATCGTCTTTTTTCATACTACTTCCCTACTATCTTGTTATATTTAATTTATTTAAAACAAACTCTTCTTTTGGTCTCATTATTGCTTTATCTTCTTCTTTTATGTGATCATATCCCATTACATGATAAAATCCATGTACTACCATATAGGCAAGCTCTCTTTCTACACTATGACCATACTCATTGGCTTGTTCTATAACCCTTGGAATAGAAATCATTATATCCCCTAAAACATCTTCAACAATTTCTTTTTTTGTTTGGCTTTCCTCCACTAATTTATCAAGTTCATCTTTTTGAAACATTGGAAAAGATAGCACATCTGTCTCTTTGTCAATTTCTCTATATTGCTTATTTGTTGCTCTTATTGTTTCTGGATTTGTTAATATAACATTTAAATATAGATTTGTATTCATAAGCTTTTCTGTTTCAAAACAAGTTTGAACAACCTTCTGAATTATTTTTTTGTATTCATCATTTTCTTCTATTTCAAAGAAATCTATTTGCACAATTTCCAAAATATTACCTCTTTTACTTTATATTACTACTTTATCTAAAACTTTTTCTGTTTCAGCTTCTACTTTTTTGTAGCATCCTTCTGATGTACAACTGTTTTTTAATTCTTTCATTGCACCTAGTGCAACTAGTTTTCTCTTGTAAAATTTAATTATTCTAAAATATCTATTGTAATTTTTGTACACTTCTTTTAATTCTCTTTTTAAGAATAATATTTCTTTATT
Source organism: uncultured Clostridia bacterium (assembly GCA_934131055.1). GTDB lineage: Bacteria > Bacillota > Clostridia > TANB77 > CAG-508 > CAG-245. The sequence goes on from CAKOZB010000043.1 coordinate 7,657, forward strand.
CTTTGAATATTCCATGTAACTCTTTTCTTTTAGTTCATTAACTTTCTTATATTCAGCATGAAACTTTTTGTATTCTTCCCTATCAGAAGGTTTGTCCCAATAAATTTTTGTAGATAAAAGCCTTAAATTGTAATCATCTATAATATTAATTAACAATCCATAAGCTTTTTCTTGCTTTCTAATAACTTTTGTATCCATTATTAGAGTTCTTGCATCTACTAAAAGTTTTTCATAACATTGTTCTGCAATTACAAGTGGCAAACTATGTGTAAATAATTTTCTGCTTATTCCAAGTAATATCATATTTTTTTCAATTACATCGTTTTGATCAAGTTTGCCAACTGTAAATCTTTCGAAGTTTTCATAGTCTAATAATATTTCTTTATAAATTTTATTATCAGGTTCTTCTTTCATTTTTATTGGTAAAATATCTGTTATATATTCTTCAACTGTTCCAAATATTTTATTATAAATTTCATCTTTTTCTCTTGGTTGTAAATCATCAGATAATTTTATTGAATAATTTTTCAATAATTTTTTATATAAAGCTTCCATTCTACTAGCATAAAAATGCTCATATCTATCTGTAAGTTTTTCTTTATTTAATTCTTTTACTGTGTCATAATCCAACTGTATTAAGAATATTTGCTTTCTGTATTTATACTCCAAATATTCAGTGTCTTTTAAGTGGATTACCATGTAATACTTAGACAAAGCTTCTCTTTCGAAACCTGTTGCTGTATCATTTTTTACTTTTTTGTAAACATTATCCATCATGTGTTTATCTATTGCTTCAAGATAAAGAGAAAACATATCCTCATATTTTTTCTCTACTTCATCCTTTTTGTCTGCTTCTACATTTTCACTATTTGTGTAATTTTCATAAGCTTTTAAAACATTGTTCCTCTTTATAGAAATTAACATTCCATTAATTCCTATCTTTGTTGGTATTAATAGTTTTGTGATAGTATTTGTTAATTTAGTAAAAAACTTTTTATCTGAGTAAACTCTAAGACTTTTTTCTTCCATATCTCTCATCCTTTCAAAATACTATTTTTTCTTTAGTCCCAATATTTTCTAATACCTCGTAAGTAACCTCTGCCTCTACATAATCATTATTTACATTGGTATTTACATACTTTTGTAATACCTCCGGATTATCCTGCAATTTTTCTTCTATTTTTTCGCATGCTTTTTGCACACTTAATTGCTTTGCTTCCTCAGTTCCGTAGGTAATTTGCTTTTCTACTATTTCTGAATTTGTAATTTTTACAAATTCTATTGGCAAATAGAAATTAGAAAATATTTTTACCGAATTGCACGTTTCTATTGTATCATATTTTTCAAATTTTGGAAGGGTTTTGAACAAATTTATTGTAAAATTATTTATTTTTATTTTATATTTTTCTTCTATGTTTCCTGTTTTCTCTTCAATCACCTGATTTAGAGCCACTTTTCCCTTTTCTGTGTACCAAACTTTTGCCTTTACTTCTCCCTCTGCATGTACATACCTAGTACCAGTATACTTGCCGTCTATCCAACCAGCAATAAGAATGTCTCCTTTAGTTACGACATCATCTTGTTTTACTACGGGGATACCGTTTTGCGCGCTTATCTTTACTATCTGTGCATCTTTTGTTGCAATAATGTTACAATAATCTTCTTCATTTATTATTTCTGGTTTAGCTTCTGCTTCCACTATCTTTACAATAGCATTTGTGCCTTCAATACTTATTCCAATCCAAGCAATATCAGCTCTTTCCAGCCTTATCTCATTTATTATCTCTTGTGAATTGACTCTACTCTTTAAAGTTCCTACTTTTAATCCTTTTTGTTCAAGTATAGAAACAATTTCACTTTGATTAATTTTGTTATTTCCTTCTACTCTTATATTCCACACAAATTTGGAAGTAACAATTAACAATATTGCAATTAAAATAACGAAAAATGCAAATATTTTTCTTTTTCTATACCTATTTAATATGAAAGGTAATCCTTTTTTCTCCTTAATTTGTATCTTGCATTTGCATTCTCTAGCAATTTTGCACAGTCTTTTAAAATCTTTTATGCCAGTATTTATATATACAATAGTGCTCTTCTCTCTTTTTACATTCCAGAAAAATATATTTTCTTTTATACATTTATTTATAAACTTTTCAACAAAATATCCTTCAATCTTTATATTAATATACCCAAGAATATATTTTATTAAAATTCTAAAAAACATATTTTTCTCCTAACTCAATCTTCTATTTTTTCGAAATCAATAGTCTCTATGTCACCTGTTACCATTATATCGTCACTCGTCATCTCACTTAATTTTAAATTAAACCCATTTATATTTATAATTCCGATATAAGTTTTTATTCTTATGTATATATCTTGATATTCTAGAATGACCTTATAATTTTCTATAAGCATCTTCTTAAATCCTGCTATAGTAAGCTTTGGCTCATTTGTACATATTTCTTTCGGTACTTCTAAAATTCTGTTTAGTGTGCTCTCTTTTTTACGCTTTCGTAACATAATCTCACCTCTGTAATATATTCTATCTTTCGAAATTGTCTATATTTCTAAATTCATACCCTCTATTTTTTATCTCTTTTATTACATCATCTAATATATTGCTATTATCTTTTGAAGTTGCATGTAATAACATTACCTCTCCATTGTGAACATTATCTAAAATTTTCTTCTTTCCATACTCTTCTCTTCCCTGTTTCTTTTCATCCCAATCATCATATCCAAAAGACCACATTACAGTCGTATACCCAAGTGTATTTGTATAAGCCACAGTTCTCTCACTATACTCTCCTTTTGGTGGCCTCATGTACTTCATTTCGTATCCGAATTTTTCATAAATTGCCGAGTGTAAGTCCATCATTTCTTTCTTAATAGTATCTAAACTACAATCTGGCATTGATTTATGATTAACAGTATGATTTCCAACTATATGGCCTTCATTAATCATTCTCTTAACCAATTCAGGTTGTGTATTTACATAGTGTGCAGTTATAAAAAATGTAGCTTTTACATCATTTTGCTTCAATACCTCTAATATTTTTTCTGTATAACCAGCCTCATATCCCATGTCAAAGGTTAAATATACATACTTTTTCTCTTTGTTTCCCATATAAATCCCGTTGTATTTATCTAAAATCTCCATGTTCTTCTTTCCAACATCAGGTTGCTCTGAATTATTGTTTCTCTTTATTCCCCAGCCAATTTTATTGTTTGGCAACTTTTCAATTTGTGCTAATTCTCCACTCGTATGTACAGCAATATTATTTTCTTTATTCATTTGTCTAGCAAAACAAATTCCACCTATCATAAAAACTATAAAAATCGCAATAATTGCAATCTTCTTGCCCTTAATTACTCTCATAAGCACTCTCCTTTTTTCGATACTATTTAATTCTATGAAACAAAGTTATTAATATAACAAAAAAAGATTAATGTTATTATTTAAACATTAATCTTTTATATCTATATTTTTTTTAGGCTTCTAAATTCTAGCCAATTTTTATCTCCACTCAAAACCTTTGCCTTTACCTCATTTAGTGAAAGATTAGCAGTTTCTTCTATAAATTTAATAGTACTATCTAAATCTA
>CAKOZB010000044.1 GCA_934131055.1 uncultured Clostridia bacterium
GGCAAGGGCGCATACGTGCTGTATGTAACCGCGTTGGAAATGAAGTTTGACGCAGCCAAAATTGTAAGTCTTTTTTCAAATTTTCTTTTACTAAAATTATAATACACTATCAAAGTGACAAATAAATGACATTTTTAAATTTCTATTTCATTCATTAAAGAAAATTTTTTTATATAAGTCACCCAGATTTAGTATTGATAGACTAAATCGAATTTCGTACACTAGAATTAGATATTGTTAAAAATACATATTATAAGAATAAGCTTGATAAAAAGCTCAGTAGATGTTATTTTAGATGAACCTAATTTTAAGAATGTATAACTCAAGGACAACTTGAAAAATCTATTGAAATAAAAATGAGCGAATTTCTTCACTCATTTTTTTGTAGAACTTTTTTCAGTCTGTTTATTATATCAACATATTAATTTTAGTTATTTTTTGAGTTCTTTTGTAAACTCCAAATATTGTACATTATCATATACAAATTTTATGAATTCTTCTTTATCACTTAATCCTTCAATATATTCACTCGGAATCTGTGATACAACTCCTCCAAGTGATAATTTTTGAAATACGCTTTCAAATGCTAGTTTTTCTTTATAGTCTATTTTTTCATCTTCACTCACATGGTACGAACTTGTATATTTTTCTTTGTCTGTTACATTTTTTATTACTCCAAATCTTTCTTTGTCTATTCTATCGAATGTTTTGCATACCTTTTGACTTGTTTCTCCATATAAGCAAAAACCTAAGCCAGAAGCTTTCTTCCATTTTTCTACTGTATCTTTTATGTGTTTTACTATCTTTATAGCAAATTCTTTTCCATTTGGTTCAGTGTTAGAAACTTCTTTCATCATCATTGTTGCTTCATATACTCCTACATATCCTAACGAAATTGTAGAGTAACCATCTTTCAAATATTTGTCGATTTTTTCTCCCGTTTTTAAATGAGCTATCGCACCATATATCCAATGTATTGGGCTCGTATCACTTACTGTACCAAGCAAAGCATAATGTCTGCACAATAATGCTTCATGGCACAATTCCAATCTTGCATCTAGCAAACTAAAGAATTTATCTTCATCACCATCTGCCACAATTGCAATTTGTGGTAAATTTATGCTAACAATACCTTGATTAAATCTACCTTCAAATTTATATGTTCCGTTTTCGTCTTTCCATGGAGTTAGAAAACTTCTAAAGCCCATTGGCGAAAATACATTGCCACTATAGTTTTCACGCATTTTCCTAGCTGATATAAAACTTGGCTCTTGCGTCTTATTTGCACAATCTAATGCAAGATGTGTTAAATAATCATATTTTCCACCATTTAAGCAGTTATTTTCATCGATTACATAGATCAACTTTGGAAATTCTGGATTAATATATTTTCCTTCAGCATCCTTCATTCCCTCAATTCTTTGCTTCAAGATTTCTTCTATTATAAGTGCATTTTCTTTTATGCATTCATCGCCTTCTCTTAAATACATAAATAATGAAACCAATGGACTACGCCCGTTTGTAGTCATTAGTGTATTTATCTGGTATTGAAGTGTTTGTACACCACTCGTTACTTCTTCTTTTATCTTTTTATCTAATATTTCTTTTGAAGGCACGTCTCCAAACTCTTCCTTAAATTTTTCATAGCTCTTTCTAACATACTTACCTAAGTGACTGATATCTACTGATTGTCCACCATATTGTGTTGACGCAACTGTTGCAAGAATTTGTGCAAGCACAGTGCAAGCAACTCTAAAACTTTTTGGACTCTCTATTAATTTACCATTTATAACTGTTCCATTGTCAAGCATGTCTCCAATATTAATCACACTAGAATTAAAAATTGGTTGTAAAAAATAGTCCATATCATGAAAATATAGCACTCCTTCTTCATGAGCCTTTACTATTTTTTCAGGTAACAGTAGCCTCTTCGTTAAATCCTTAGAAACCTCTCCAGCTATGTAATCCCTTTGTGAAGACGCAAGCACCGCATTCTTACGTGTTCCATCTTCCAACATCTCCATATTTTGATTTTTTATAAGTCCAAGAATAGATTCGTCTGTAGTGTTTTTCTTTCTAACCAATGCTCTATTGTATCTATAAATCATATATTTTTTTGCAAGCTTAAACTTTTTCTTGTCCATAAGTTGCTCTTCTATTATATCTTGCACATCTTCAACCAAAATTCTCTTTTTATCAAGTGACTCAATATATTTTATTATATCCTTAATATCTTGCTTATCTGCTCTTTCCTTTTCTGTAACCTCTTGGTTTGCCTTCTCAATAGCAATTGCAATCTTCTCTCTATTAAAATCTACTACACGTCCGTCTCTCTTAATAACCTTCATAAACTCCTCCTTGGATTTATATAAATTACTGCCTCTTTAGTTTCATTATAAATAATATTAACTGGCAATATTATTTGTAAAACATTTTTCTGCCAACATCGACATAATTTACCTAACAAACATTATCTCATAACTATTATACCTTAACAATTTATTTTTTCTGTTGCAAATGCAACGTTTTTGAAGTATAATTGAGTAAATTTTATTTACAAATTTAAGGACAATGTTAATGGAAATATCAGATATAATTGAAAACATTTCTTGTAATTGTATTAAGGTTCAACGTAAGACCTTTGAAAAAGGTAGTATTATTACAACTTACATAGAAAAAAGAAAACAAATTTGCATACTGCTTTCCGGAAAAGCAGATTTAATTAGATATGATTTAAACGGAAACAAGGATATAATAGAGAGTTTTGTTGAGACAGATATCTTTGGTGAAGCCTTCTACCCTGTTCATACCAATCACGAACTTTTTGTTTTAGCAATGGATAAGTGCGAAGTTCTTTTATTTTTGTATGATGACATACACGAAAAATGTAGGAGCAACTGTAAATTTCACACAACACTTGTATCTAGCTTACTAGAACTTATATTAAAACAGGCAGTACATCAAAATACTAGAATAGAAATACTTTCAAAGAGGTCAATCAGAGATAAATTACTTACTTATTTTTCTATTCTTTCTAGCAAAAACTTCTCTAAAAATATTACACTTCCAATTTCAATGACTAGCCTCGCTGATTACCTAAGCGTAGATAGAAGTGCAATGATGCGCGAGCTAAAATGCTTGGTAGATGAAGGATTCATAAGTCGTGCTGGGAATAAAATTAAGCTTTTATATTAAAAACAGACTAAAATCATTTTTTAATTTAATCTTGATTTTAGTCTATTTTAATTTAGTCATTATCCTCATTATTATTGGCAACTTCATTATTTTCTATCTCTGAATTTGTTGTATTGCTTCCCACCTGAGAATTCTCACTCTCTTCTGTATTGCCTTTTATTTCTGTATTTGTTTTAGTATTTTCCGTATTGCCTGGCACATCTGTATTCTGTTCAATGTTTTCTGTCTTATTTTCAGCATCATTATTTTTATCGCTTTCCGTATTTTCTTTATCATTCTTTTTCGTGCTATCATAATTCTTCCAAGGGTTGTCCGAATCTGAATCTGTTGGGTCCCAGCCATTTACTTCACTATCTCCAGAAATTTTTCTTTCTGATGGCTTGCCCAATGGTCCAGGATTAGAATCTTTGTAAAAATATACTTTTGTTCCAGCCGCACAATTATCATATATCCATTTTGCATTTTTTACAGTAAGCCTTATGCATCCCAAAGAAGCTGAAGTACCTAGTTTATCATACTCCCAATATTCTAAACTTGAATTATCTCCTTTTTTTGTGTATGGTACAGAATGGAACAATATATTTCCAGTTATTTGTGTTGCATATTGACCAAACACATCACCTTGAAGCCCTTTCCATTCCCATCCACCATATTTTTTTAGTGAATACGTTCCGCTCGTTGGTGTTGCAAAGCCAACCGAACAAAGCATTACCTTTACGCAGTTTTTGTATTCTCCATTTTCATCTTTTTCATATACATTAACTACATTTTGCTCACAATTTACTTCTAATCTATATCTTGTGCCACTCGTATTTTTAGCTTTTTCTTCAGTTACTGTATTTTCAACAACTTCATTCTCTTCTACAATATTTTCTATAATCTCTTCATTTACATCTTCTTCAAAATTTTGTGTATTTACGCTATTTACGAATTCACCAGCTAAACTCTCTAGTTCCTTAGCATCAACTTCTTTTGAAGTATTCTTACTAATTATACTTGCAGTTATTATCGTTATTAAAACAGCTAGTATTAAAATTATAATTCCTAATATAATTCTTTGCTTTTCTTGTTTTTTCTTTCTATTCTCACTTCTTGATTGCATTCAAAAATTTCCCCTCACATGTTAGTACTAACATTATACATTTTAAGGATAGTCTAGTCAATAAATTTGTGCCATTTTTTTCACTCCAAATTCTTATTGCTTGGCACTTCTATTGATTTTCCATCATAACTAAATTTTGAGCCATGGCATGGGCATTCCCAAGTTTTATCTATATTATTAAAGTACAGCTCACACCCCAGATGTGTGCAAATAGGTTTTACTTTAAAAATTTCTCCAGTATTTGCTTTATACACTCCAACCTTTTTATTATCTATTTCTATTATCTTTCCTTCTCCTATTTTTATATCGTCCATTTCATCTTTTGGTATTTTAAACCTACTCATAAGTATTGATTTATTGGCTTCTTTTAACATATTTCCTACTTCGACTCTATTCTTTATTGGTTCTACTCTTCTTGCTTTAAACAAATCTTCATCCTCATTTTCTTTTCCTAATATTTTATCTGCTATTATGTTTGCCGCAACGTTTGATGATGTAATTCCCCATTTATTAAAACCTGTTGCCACACACACATTAGGCATCGTAACAGAAAAATCTCCTATATATGGAATTTTATCGAGACTTATGCAGTCCTCTGCTGACCATTTATATAATACTTCTGCATCTGGATACATTTTTCTCACAGCCGTTTCAAGCCTAGTATATCCATTTTTTAATTCTTCCGTTCCGGTTTTATAATCATAACCCACTGCTAATAGTAATTTCTTTCCATTATCCTCGATTACCCTAAAAGACATATTTGGAACTTCGTAATTTATATATATTCCATCAAACAATTCACTTTTTACATCAGCAACTATTGCATAAGATGTTGACTGATACATTTTCAAAAAATAGTAGCCCGGAATCTTTATAAATGGATATCTTGTTGTAATTACTACATAGTCTGCCGTAACCTTATTTTTATTCACATATACTTCATACTTGCCGTCAACTTTCTTTATATCTGTAACCTGCGAATTTTCATATATTCTACTATTATTATTCACGATGCATTTTGCCAGTCCATATCCATATTTCACAGGGTGAAGCTTTGCTTGCTCACAAAACTCGATAGCTCCTGCAATTTCCATTGGTAGCTCTATTTTTGTAACATATTGACACAAGTCTTTTTCTAATTTATCTACTGCTCTCTGCTCTTTTTTCAACTTGTCCACTTCTGTTTCTTTTGCAGTAAAAACATATGATTTTTCTCTCTTAAAATCACAATCTATTTTTTCATTCTGTACTATTTCACTAATATTTTCTATCGCCTTCTGATTTGCCTTTAAATATTTTTTTGCAAATTCTTTTCCCTGCGAATCTATTAAATATTTGTAAAAAACTCCATGCTGACTAGTAACTTTTCCAGTATTTCCGCCACTTGTGTGACTACAAATTCTATCTCTTTCCAATAAAACAACATTAGTATATTTGCTCAAATAATATGCTGTTGTAAGACCAGTAAGTCCTCCGCCAATAACACAAACAGCGGCCCTCATATCATTTCTTATACTCTCATATTCTTTATAATTTTTTCTCTCCTCTTCCCAAAAAGATTGCATAATTTTTCCTCCCGCTTCTTCTAAAACATTTATTACACTATTTTTTCCAAGATTGAAAAATTTATGCAATTTTAAATTATTCGCAATTCAAACTTATAGACACAAAAAAATGCCAATTTTATTTGGCATCTTTTTTATCTATTTTTCTTTTTCTTCTTTAATTTGCTTTTTCTTTTTTCCAGTTATACTAACATTGCTTACTTTTTCAGCAATCGCCTTAGTTGTGTCTTCAACCTTTGTTTCTATTTCTTCTTTTTGCCTAATTGCTTCTTTCTTTATTTTCTCTGTTTGGTCTTTAATTTTTATCTTAACAGCTTGTAATTTAGGGAAAGCATCCACCAATCTTCTATGCAATGCAGATTTGCTTTGTAAAATTTCCTTTACCTTCTTAGTAATCTCCTCTGTATTATCTGTTTCCTTACTTGCAGTAATATCAGCTTTTTTAATTGCCTTAATAACCACTCCAGAAACAATATTATCAACCACATAAATTGCTAACAATGTTCCAGACACAATATTTAGCCACATTCCTGGTATTAATTCTAGTTTTCCTAGCAAGAATGGATTTGTTATATATGTTACCATTAATCCCAAAATTCCAAAAGGAATTATTGTTCCTAAACAAACTCGTCCATTTAAATTAAACTTTCTTTGGCTATAATCCCACCATCTTGCCTTAAACAACTTTTCCATTACGAAACTTGTTAAATATTCTAGCGTACCACATACTACTATTGCCATAACAAATAACACAAATGCATCATATTTATATCTTCCCAATAAAAAAGTTATTAGAAGAGCTCCATAGCCATAAATCGGACAATAAGGTCCAATTAAAAAGCCTCTATTTATAAACCTTTTATACTGAATAAGTTTACATGTAACCTCCATTATCCAGCCTGCCACAGCATATATAATAAATAGTAAAAAATATATTCTAACATCATAACCTAGTATTGTCATATAAAATCCCTTCTTATAAATCAATAATTACATTAAATATATTACCAGTTATATGGAAAATTTGCAATACATTTATCATAAAATTAATCAGCATTTATATTAGCACTATATACCATTAGTCTTATATGCAAAAAGCAAATGCCGACTAGTACTTGCCTTCTTTTTCTTTTGTTTTATTTGTCATATTTTGTTGTAGCTTTCGCTATAGCGAAATATATACCATATATTCTTAAGAACAAATCTAAAATTTTTCAATCTTTACTCTACTCTTTATAATTCTCTATAAAATTAAAATTTTCTATAAAAATTCTAATTTTGTAATTTAATCTGTTCTTCCTTTGTAATTGGATATCTTATAAGCTTGTCCCCTTCCAAATTTTCTTTATTCATATTTACGGCAGTAATTTGGTGATTATCATAAGTTGTATAATAATAAATCCCTTTTGTTGCATTACAACATGATGTATAAATAGTTATTTCATATTTACCATCACCTAAATCACAGCAGCCTCTCTGTTGGTCAACAGAATTAAGAATATGGAAAAACTGGCTAACACTTTCTAATTCTCCATCTCCAGAAACAGAATTCATCTTAACAAATGCTGTTCTAACAAACCTAGATTGCGAAGATAAATCTCCTGGAAGTCCAATCGCTCCCATTCCACGGCTATAATTCTTTAAATCCAGTCTAGAAGAAAACGTGTTTTCTGGTGATTTATTTGACAGATGCATATAATTATTTAAATTAAACATTTGCTTATCAAACGGCGGATTATTAGTTAGTACTCCAACTGGATTATCATATATTTTTATTCCATCCGTCACAGACTCCACAGTAATTGCTTTGTTACTATCAGCAATAAGCCAATGCAATTGTGCAAGTGGCAACTTATCATTAAAAGGCTCATTCAAAAAATTCATATTTTGAATAAGCTTTTTCGCTTCATCAACACTTAAGCATTGCCCAAGAATCCATGGAATAAACTCAAACTGAGTTACATTATCTTTTCCTTCTTTTTCATCACTATAGACTGCGTTGCCAACAAAATTAAGTCCTGCAATTCCAAGCCCTTTCTCATTTATTGCATCATAATACAATGGGTAATCTTCTATCACATAAGCCATTCCAATAATAGCATAATGTGAATTCATCTCTCCCATTTTTCTAAAGTTAAACTTAAAATTTCGTGGAGTAATCGTAACTTCGTCTCCATATGAAAACTCATAGTCTAACGTACGTCCAAAATAAAAATCTTTGGTTTTATAAGTTGTAGCTGTACACATAATACCTCCTAATATAAATTAAAATGTATTAAATTCATTGACCTTCATACTATCATATAACCATTATTTAATCAACAAATTTTACAGAAATTTCAAAAAGCAAATGTATAAAAAAATTTGCCTTCTTTGTTGTCTTTTATTCAATTGATGTTTTGGATTTTATTACATTCTTCGCTATAGCGAATTTTATAAAACTTTATAGTACAATCTCTTGTAACATGTTAACTCCCAAATTTATCTCTCATTATCTTCTACTTCTTTTACAAGTGCAGTCTTCATCTTATTTCTTTTTCCACCATATATATTGTTGTTTCAAATTTTCAATTGCTTGTACATCTAATTCATTTTATATGTTTAAAATTATCCTATGTTGCTTCTTAATTTACAATATTATCACATTTATTTACTAATTATTTAAATTGCTGTATTTTATCCTCCATAATTATGCCCCTCTTTTATTTAAATAATTGTTTGAGGCTGCTTGATTTCAAACTTTTTTTATATTTTGAGAATTATTTTCCGCTTTCAAGGTCGTAATCCCATAAGCTCAAATGACCTTTTGCTTCTATTGGTTCATCAAAGACATGTACCTCCTTCAATTGCCAGCCATAATTTTCTTGAAAAGAACTTTTTGTATAAATATCATTATTCTCTTTTAGTAGTTCTTCTTTAAATTCAGGTGCCATTTTTTTACAATCAACTAATGTTACTTTTCCTAGTATTTTACCTTGTGGCAATTCTTTTGGCAAATAATTTGCTAATCTTTTTACCGCTTCTTTGTCAATTCCTTTACCAGCATGTATAAGCAACTCTCCCCTGTATTTAGTTTGCCAACTTCTAAATTCAAATCGCTTATCTCCTTGCATAATTAAAGTTGCCCATGGTTGCTTTATAGTTAAAACTTTCATACAATTGTCTCCTTATTATTTTCATATTGTGACAGTGTTATTATTTCATTTTTATGTTTCGTAATTTTAAAAACTTTGCCTATTCCATCTTGCGTTTTCCGTTCATGCCATTATTTTATCATTTTGTGGCACAATTGCAAATATATTTCATCCATTTTTTACTCATGTAGTAAAATATAGAGCCACACTCGCATTGAATATAGCTCTAGTGCTTTTCTAGCTGATATTAGTGTATTACTTTGTTATTTTGTTATCTATTTTAGAAATTTTTCCTTCATTAAACAAAATACTCATTCGTTGTTTATATATTCTTAATCTTATAGTATATTTCCATGCATTTTCTCTCTACATTATTAATTTTGTTGCTTATTAACCCGTTGTAATCATTAAAAACACATCATCTTTTAATGGATTATCTATTGCACTTTGAATCTTCTTTCTTAAATATCTAAATAGCTCATAATATGACTCATATAAAACCTTATAAGCCATATTATAGACTAACAGTTCAGCATATACAGTAAACCTTCTTTTACTTATATACGATATTGTCTCTAAACAAAACCCACTCATTATATGCAAAAAATATGAGCCTTCTTCTTCCACAACATTCTTTACCTTTTCTACACTATCCATATTCTTTATATTCTCTAATAAAAGTGCAAATTCTTCTTTATCATTACCTGTTAATCCAATATCCTTTGTTTCTGATACTAATAAATTATATATATTATTTACAAAAACATCTTCTTTAATATAAAATGTTACATTTTTTTCATCTTCCTCAATATTATACAAATTAAAATCTAATTCATCTTTTAAATCTTCCAATACATCTTTTTTTGTACAGCCTTTCGTGTAATAATTTTCTTTTTCTACTACAATTTTTGTTGCAACTCCAACAACCAATGCTAACCCCATTGATTATACCTCCCATTTTATTATTTTTCTATATCATAACATTTTTCTTATCTATTTAGGTCACTCTTAAAGCGACTTTTCCCTAAAACACTACCAATTCACGAATATTATGTTATAATATTTGTGGAGGTTATTATGGTTTATTTATATAATACTAAAATTATTCCAGAAGATTTGTTAGTATTATTTTGCTATTACCAAGATGATATTATTAAAAATTCTTTAAATTCCACTAAAAATTCACTTCGAGAATCTTCAGAAGATTATATATTAGAATCTATTACAAATAAAAAAATCACCGAAAAAACTTTTAGTGAATTACTTTTTCATTATATTGATTCATCTGGTCTCACAGATGTCCAAGTATATAAAAAGGCTTTTATTGATAAACGAATTTTTTCAAAAATACGTTCTAATAAAAACTATCATCCTTCTTTCGGAACTATTGTTTTATTTTCACTTGCATTAAGATTAACAACTTCTCAATTTGAAGATTTGCTACACTCAGCAGCTTATTCATTGCCTCAAAATTCTTATGTTAATATTACATTGAAATATTGTTTTGATAATCAGATTTATGATATTAGCAAGGTAAATGAACTTATTTTTGCTGTTTCAAATAGAGAAATTAAAGACTTGTAATGGAAATATGTTGATTTTCATAATCTATAAAAAAGATTTTTTATAGTTGCTATTCTTAGAATGGCAACTATTTTTGCATAGTTAGTAGAATTTTGACCTTCGGGTTTCGAGATGTGCTTGAAACGTTTATGTAATTTAGTGAAATCAAGGGTTTTAGCTGATATTTCAATAAAAATTGAGGAAATGTTTTTTAGAACATCTGTGCATTTTTTGAACCTTTTTTGAGGAGTTTTTCCCCAACTTTTCCCCAATTATTTTTGACAGATTTTAGA
>CAKOZB010000045.1 GCA_934131055.1 uncultured Clostridia bacterium
ATTCTAAAGAGTATGTAGAATTAACAACACCACCATTAATTGCCAAAATAGACATGAAGGCAAATACAGTTGTAACTTCATCTATGATTGCAAAATCTGATGAGAAAACAACAAATGATTTAAGAATTCAAGAATATAACATGTTAAGACTATCAAGCCAGATTGCTGCAGAAGATTATATAGATATTAGATTTAGAATGCCTTCTGGAGAAGACTACATTGTTGTATCTAAGAAAAAAGTTGAAATTCCACAAATAGATGGAGTAGATTCAGCAACTACAATTTGGTTACAATTAACAGAAGATGAAATTCTTACTATGAGTAATGCAATTGTTGAAAATTATATGATTGAAGGATCTGTGCTTTATACAGCAAAATATGTTGAACCTGGAACACAAGAAAAAGCTACACCAACATATGTTCCAAGTGAAGCAGTTCAGAATTTACTAAGAAATAATGATTCAAATATTTTAAATACTGCAAAACTAGCTTTACTTACGAGATATCAAGGAAATTCAGATGTAAGAAATAACATAAATAATACAAAGAATTCTATAGATCCAGATGATGTAGCAACAAATATCAGTACTGGAGTTAAACAGGAAGTTTCTACAGCACAAGAACAAAGACAAGATTACTTAGATGCCTTATCAGGTAAATAATAGATAGAATACTTCTAGGAGGAGACAAATGGAAAAGATAAATTTTATAGGAGCATATGATAAAACAGATTCTATAATGTATATTGCAAAAATTTTAACAGAAATGAAGAAGAAAGTTATAATAGTTGATGCAACAATAACACAAAAAACAAAATATGTTATACCAACTATAGATAGTAGAAGTGAATATATAGCAAATTATGCAAATATAGATTTTGCAATAGGTTTTACTAATTATAATGATATAAAAACATATCTTGGCATGCCTCAATCTGCTGCATTTACATATGATTATATGCTTATAGATATTGATAATTCTGATTTGTTAAATAACTTTGATGTTTATAGTTCTAAGAAAAATTATTTTGTTACATCCTTCGATTTATATGCATTAAAGAAAGGAGTGGAAGTCTTAAAAAGACTTTCACTACCTGTGGAAATAATGAAAGTATATTTTTCAAATTTAATGTCTCAGTCAGAAGATGATTATTTTAATTATATAGCTACTGGGTGTAGAGTAAAATGGAACCAAGATAAAATATATTTTCCATTATTAAATGAAGACCTAGATGTTATTAAAGAAAACCAACGATTATCTAAAATAAGATTTAAAGGCTTAAGCAATGAATATAAAACATCACTTATGGAATGGACTCAAGATATATGTGGAGACTCTAATGGAGTAAAAAAAGCATGTAGACAAATAGAAAGAGGAGTATAAATATGGCAGTAGTATCTTTTTGGGGAAATAACACAAAAGAAACAGGACAAACATTATCAGTTGTTGCACTCGGAACAGAAATGGCAATTGACCATAATAACAAGATTCTTATTGTGTCGACAGGGTTTAATGAAACAACAATGGAAGATTGCTTTTGGGAAAAGAAAAAGAATAATGGAATAATCCCAGAAAATGGAGTAAAAACAGGTGGAATAGCAAATGGTTTTGAAGGATTAATAAAAGTAATACAAAGTAATAGAACATCATCTAACATTATAAGAGATTATGCGAAAGTTGTATTTAAAAGCAGATTAGACGTATTACCAGCACCAACAACAAGAAACCCAAAGATGTATAATACTATAACATCATATTATAAAGATGTTTTAAAGTTTGCTAATAAAGAGTATGATTTGGTTCTTGTTGATGTAGATAAAAGAATAAGTGTTGAAGACAAATCAGCAATACTTCAAGTCTCGGACGCTGTTGTGATTACATTTAAACAGGGATTAGAGGAAATTGAAGAAATAAAGCAACTTAGAGAACAATATCCTGATAAGAAAAAAACGAATATTATGTTTATGATGGGAAAATATGATTTCGATTCGAAATATAATACAAAAAATATAACTAGAATGTTAAAAGAAACAAAAGAGATATCTGCAGTTCCATATAATATAGGATTTTATGAAGCTAGCATGGAAGGCAAAGTTGCAGATTTCTTCTTAAATAATAGAACTTTGAATGACAGTTCAAGTGCAAATGCAAAATTTTTGCAGGAATGCAAGAGGGGCTGTGATAATATTTTAGCAAAGTTGGAAGATTTAAAAATGAGAATGTAAGCCTAACGAAAGGAGAAAAATATGATTGCCAATCTTATATTGATAGTAGTTGTTTTAGGAGTAGCCTTTGCAATTATTCGTAGGTTTATTACCAAAAGACAAAACGAAGAATCAGATGAAAAAATGCAGGTTGATGATAGAACATATACCTTGGAAATGATGATAAGTTTCGTAAAAAGAAGATTAGATGAAATTACTAAAATCAACTTGTATGATATAGGTCTTTCAGAGGAAGAATTAAAAAGAAGAAAGAATAAGAAATATGAATTAAAAAAGGCTTTAAAAGGTTGTACATATGGAGATGTAAATGATAAAAAATACATAAAAGAATTAATTTACGATATGTTATATAATGAATATGGAGTAAATGAAACAAATGTATCAAAAGCAATACCTTTTGATGTACCATCACTTTTAACAGCTCAAGATAAATTCGATATTATATTATATATGTACAAATCTGAATTTGGTTATGAAGCATTTGCTGAAATTATGAAAAAATATAACCTTGATGATTTGAAATACATAGAAGGGGAGTCAAAACCTTCATACGTTATAACTCCAGAGGAAATTGATGATATTTATGAAAAAGAAAACTTTGCATTAACATTCCAAGATAAATTGAATGTTGTTGTACAAAGAATATATCAACAGTATAAAGGTTATAGCAGTATAGATGAAATAAGAGATATGAATATAGATGGTATATCAGGTGGTGTATCTGGTCTTCCAGAAAGCTTCCTAAGCCAGGTTGCTCAAACAGAAGGAGATTACTTAAGCCAAATTTCTGAACATAAAGTACCACGTGCTTGTGATAGTATTTGGATAATGTTCCATGGTAAATCTATACGTTTAGCTTTTCTTTCATTTGGAACAGAGGCAGAGCTTAAAAGAGTTTGCCAGAATATATACAAATTTAACAACCCAGGACAGTTATCAGATACAAATGGTTACAAGATTAACGAAATGAAAGATGGTTCTCGTGTCGTTGTTGTTAGACCAAGTATGTCTGAAACATGGGCATTCTTCGTAAGAAAGTTCGATGTTAAGCGTGCAACACTAGAACAAATAGTAAAATTTCCGGGAAAAGAAGATACAATCGATTTATTAAAATACTTAGTAAAAGGAGCTAGAATTATTTCTCTTACTGGTGAGCAGGGTTGTGGTAAAACAACAATGCTTATGGCCATGATAGAAAACATATACGAAACAATGAACCTTCGTATTACAGAAACTGCCTTCGAGCTTCACTTAAGAAAAATATATCCAACAAGAAACATATTATCAATGCGTGAAACAGAAACAATTTCTGGACAGGCCTGCTTGGACGTTCAGAAAAAGACTGATGGTTCTGTTAACATCATCGGTGAGGTTGCAACTGACCCCGTAGCATCTTGGATGATCCAATCTGCACAGGTTGCTTCTAAATTTACATTATTTACTCACCACGCTAAAACCTTCCCAGACTTGGTAACAGCACTTCGTAACTCAATGCTTAGAGCTGGTGTGTTCAAGGATGAAAGAACAGCAGAAGAACAGGTTGTTTCAGTATTAAACTTCGATATCCACTTAGTTAAAGACTTTAGAGGTAGAAGATATATAGAAAGAATAACAGAATGTATTCCAGTTGAAGAAAGAAACGAATATACATTTGATTACAGAAAAGAAAAGACACTAGAAGGAAAATTAGACAAATTCATGGACAACGCAACAAACTTCTTCACAAAAACAACAAACAGAGAATTATATAAATACAGAAATGTATTAGAGTATCATGATGGAACATATGTGTTAACAAACCCTATAAGTGATCATAATATCAAAGAAATGTTGAATAATATGGATGACAGAGATGCAGAAGAGTTTAAAAAATTTGTTAAGAGAAATTATGGCATAGATGCACATAGAGACTCTGACGAAATAGAAGAAGAAACTAAATAATATCATCAAAGGAGGTGCAAAAAACAACATAATGAATAGCAAATTAATAATATATTTGATGGCTGGAGTAGGAGTACTCTTTATGGCAATTGTTGTTGCATATGTTGTATTAAGTAAAAAGCTAAAAGCTTCTGATACAATGCAAATAAAACAATTGAGAGAAGGTACTCAGGAAAAAAGTTTTTCTTTTGAAATTCTTTATCAAAAATTGTACAACATATATATACGAAATCCTTTTACAAAAAGATATTTGTTCAAAGTAAGAAGAAGACTTGAAATTATAAATATTGATGATGAATATTTAACAAGAAAGCAAACATCAGCAATAGTTACTAAAGCGCTTATGATGATTATTCCAATTACATTAGTAATAATTTTAATAACCAAAAGTAATACTTTATTGATGTCAATATTACTATTATTTGAATTATTTATGATAGATACATTAGTAGATGGAATGGTTGATAAGATTGATAATAAATTACTAGTTCAACAGATAGATTTCTTTGCTGAAATAAGACATGCTTACCATGAATTTAACATGGTTGAGGAGGCTATATATCAAGTTGCTCAAGGCGATAGTGCTCCAGAAATGTCTAGACAGGCTGAAAAAATATATGAAATATTAATTTCAAATGATCCTGAAAGTGAACTGGAGAAATATTATGATGTTGCACCAAATAGTTACTTAAAAGAATTTGCAGGTATCTCATATTTGACGAAAGAATTTGGTGATAGAACAGTAGATAAGACATCGTTATATTTAAAAAACTTAAATAACATAAGCCAAGAGATGCAACTTGAAATATTAAAGAGAGATAAACTAGACTATGTGTTCCAAAGCTTATCTGTAATTTCTATATTACCATTATTATGTTTGGAACCAATTAAAAGTTGGGCTGTATCAGAATTCAACTTTACAAAGTCATTTTATTATGGAAAAAATGGAATGATAGTTCAGTTATTGCTTGTTATTCTAACATTTATATGTTATATCTTAACAAGAAAATTAAAAGATAATGGCTCAACAGCAATAAATACAAAACCAGAACATCCTTGGGAAGAAAAGGTTTATAATATACCTGTGGTTAAGAAAATTGTAGATTTATTCATACCTAAAGATGGAACAAAAGAAAGGCGTAAGCTTAGAAATTTAATAAAAGATTCGGCTTCAAAAGATAAAATAGAATGGATTTATGTAAAAAGATTGCTACTTACAGTTGTAACATTCTTTGCTTCACTTATAATACTTACACAATTACATAGAATTCAAATAAATTATATATACACAGAACCTACTTCAACATATAACATTGTTGGCGAAATGTCTGGTAAAGATTTGAAAAAGGCAGAAGAGCTTACAGAAAGTGATAATAAATTCCTAAATATGTTTAAGGGAAAGACTGATACAACACAAAAAGATATAGAAAAAGCAATGAAAAAATCTGATGATTATAAACAAAGTACAGATGATGAAATTGCGACAGCTGCGGAAAGAGTATTAGGAAAATTAAGACAGGTAAACAGCGAATATTTAAGCTGGTTTGAAATAGTACTAGCAATGGTATTTGCAATAATAGGATACAACTTACCAGTGTGGTTACTATTTTTCCAAAAAAAGATGAGAAAAATGGAAATGGAAAACGAGGTAATGCAATTCCAAACCATTATACTTATGCTTATGAGAATAGAGAGAGTTAATGTTGAAATGATTTTGGAATGGCTTGAAAGATATTCAAACATATTTAGAGAGCCAATTGCAAAGTGTGTTAATAACTACGAGAGTGGTCCATGGGAAGCACTTGAAGAAATGAAAGATGACGTTAATTATAAAGAATTCATAAGACTTATAGAAAGTATGCAGGCAGCAGTTGAAAAAATTCCTATTGCAGAAGCTTTTGATGAGTTGGATTCTGAAAGAGATTACTACCAGGAAAGAAGAAAAGAGTCAAATGCAAGATTAATCCAAAAGAAGGGTATGATAGGAAAAGTAATTGGATTTGCTCCAATGGTTGGATTGTTTGTTGGATATTTGATTATACCATTGGTATTCATTGGATTAATGAGCATGATGTCATCTATGAACGATATGTCATCGATGGCAGCTTAGAAGGGAGGACGAAATACTATGGAAAATGCAACAAAAGCGTTGGAAATGGCAGGAAGTCTCCTAATAGGAGTATTGTTGCTTGGTTGTTTATTGTTTGCTTATACTAGAATGTCAGAATTGAAAGATACTGAACACAAAGTAGAAGTAAGTGAGCAGGCGAAAGATTTTAATCAAGATTATGAAACATATAATAGAAACAATTTATATGGAAGTGATTTATTTTCGCTAGCTAATCAAATTGAGGATTATAACAAAAAAGAAGCCGATGGAAAAGCATATGGAAGAATCGAAATGAAAGTGACTCTAAAAACAGAAATAATAAATGCTAAATTTTTTACAGATATGACATATGATGGTGACAGCTTAAATCAAAAATATAATAATCTAGCAAAAGCTATAAATAAAATAAACAAAGAATATTATGGAAAAGCAATTTCATATTGGGCAAATTATGGCACCGGGTCAAGGCTAGAAAGTCAATTGTTACAAGAACTGCGGACAAACAAAATATAACAGTATAACAGATTCAAAAAAAGAAGAATTAAAAAACAAAATTACAGAATATAAAGACTATTTAAGTGAGCAAAAAGACATAGCAAGAAAGAGCTTTAAATGTATTTCAATAGAATATTACAATGATACAGGAAGAATAAAATATATGGAATTTACAGAAAAATAAAATATAGGAGGAGAAAATAGTGGAGAATGCAAGTAGAGCCTTAATAATGGCTGCTGGTGTATTAGTCGGAGTATTATTACTATCTTTAGCTGTGTATTTATTCACTATTTTCGGAAACTTCGGTTCAGAAATGACTACACAGATGAATGAAAAAAATCTTTCTGAATTTAATGCGCAGTTTACGAAGTATGAAAGTTATCAAGATGAAAATGGTAAATGGCAAAATACGTGTAGGGCACAAGATGTTGTGACAATTGCAAATCTAGCAAAAGAGAACAATAATAAATATGACTATACTGTAAATGATGCCGATAAAGGATATTATTATGTAAAGGTAATAGTAAAGAATGTAAGCAGTAATTACAAAGATAATTTTGAGATTGCATCATTGAATGACTATACTACTTTTTTAGCAAATTATTCAGGAGAGTCAATATATTCTGAAGAACAGCAAAAGGATATTTTTAATGTAATATACTTTAAATGCACTGATATAAAGATAAATGAAAATAGCAAGCGTGTGTGTAGCATTACATTCACAAGAATGAAATAATAGAAGGTTAAATTTAATGTGTCTGTAAATGAAGATAGGTAAATTCTAACAAATGAATAAAAAATAAGATAAAATATTGCATAATAAAATCTTAAATGTTATAATTAGGAAGATGAAAATGAAAAAAATAATAATTTGTATATTATCAATTTTTTTAATAATAATTTGTATAGTAGTGTATGGAGTTTATCAAAAAAACGAGAATACTGCACAAATAGGCGTAGATAATAAAACGTATGAAAGCTACGAGAATAAAGAAGTATTAGGAACTGACATTATATCAATAATAAACAAAGCAACAGATAGCAACAAAAAAAATGATATAAAAATAGGTGAAGATGGAAATTATATAGATAATGGAAAAAATTCTATAAGAATTGAAATTAAATTCTTGGAACTAGATAAAGTAATTACTATGGAAAGAATAAATAATGTAGGAATAGAAAAATTTTGGAGTAATTATGGTGCTCTAAGCTTCAAATGTACAAAAATTGAATATCATGAAAAAACTCATAGAGTAAAATACATGTACTTTGAAGAAGTTTAAATTTGTTATTAATATTTAAAATAAAATTATATAAAATCTAAGGAGGAAAAATTTATGGAGAATGCAAGTAAAGCATTAATTATAGCAGGAGCTATTCTTTTATCAATTTTAATTATTGGGTTAGGTATGGCTATATACCAACAAGCAGCAGGAGCAATGAATGGTGCTAATATGGATCCAACAAAGATTCAAGCATATAATTCAGAATTTTTAAATTACGAAGGAACACAATCTGGAACACAAGTAAGAGCACTTTTAGATACAGTAAGATCTCACAACCTTGCACATACAGATGACCCATCTTTAAATGTTACAGTAATGACAAGCACAGCAGAAGGAGTTACAGCAGCACCAACAGCAGTTGTAACAGCAACAGATGTAAATAATGTAAAGAAAACTATAAATGCAGGAAAAACATATACAGTTGATTTTGGATATGATGCAAACTCTGGATTTATAGTAGCAGTTGGAATAGTTGCAAAATAAATAAATTGAAAGGTTATGGTTTATGGAAAACGCAGTAGAAGGTTTAAAATTAGCATTTGCAGTTCTATTATTGACTATGGCATTATCTTTAACTATAGCCTTTTTTTCTAAGGCCAGAACTACTGCTGAAATGGTATTAAGAAGTTCTGATAAAACTGTATATTATGATTATACAAGTTATTCAATACCACAGGACACATCAGGAAATAGAATTGTAGGATATGAAACTATTATACCAACCTTGTATAAGTACGATAAAGAAAGATACAAAGTTACTTTTAAACAGGGAAATTATAATGAAACTACAGGAGAACTTTCAAATGTAACAAATCTTTCAATATATGAAACAAAGTCAGTTCAGGCTAACTGGAACAAAAACTATGTTAATGATTTTGATGGTGAAACAACAAGTACAAGTGGACATAACATGAATATTTGTTCGTTTGATATAGTTGAAGAAACACAGAGAAATGAGCCTTGGGTTGGTAGTTCAGAACAAGTTAAACTTCATTTAGATGCAATTTTTAGTGGAGGAAACTACATATTACCACAAAATCCATCTAAACATTTGTCTTATAGTAGAAATCCATTAAGTAATAGAAATAATAAATTTATAGAACAAATTGGAGAAATAAAAACCACAAACACTAATGAAGAAGACAGTACTAAGTCAGTTACAGGAAATAAAACAACTACAAAAAGAATAATTACTTATATTTTAATAAGAAACTAAAGAAATATTAATATTAAAGTAAGGAAGGAAATGAAAAATGGGAGACAGTTTTGTTACAATAATTGCTATATTTTTAGCAGCAATATTAATGTTTGTCTTTCCTTTAATGTCAATTTCGGAAAGAACTGACGACGTATCACAGTTATCAGTACAGACAGCAACAACAGAATTTGTAGATAAAGTAAGAACAACAGGAAAATTAACTTTAGATGATTATGATAAATACGTACAAACAATAACATCAACAGGAAACTCATTTGAAGTATCTATGCAAGCTCAAATATTAGACGAGAATCCAGGAGTAAAGACTACACAAGCTGAAACTACAAAGATTGGTGAAAATGTATACTATAACCTATATACTAGCCAATTAGAGAATAAATTAAGTGATAGTTCTACAAAAAACAGGATTACATTTAAAGAAGGAGACAGATTTTCTGTTACTGTAAAAAATACAAATACTACAATTGCTCAGATAATAAGAAATTTCTTGTATAGAATTGCAGGAAACGATACATATCAGATTGCTGCGCAACATGGAGGAATAGTTACTGTAAATGGTACAAAATAAATTTTAAGAATATGGCAGCTTTAAGGACTATTTTAGATTGGTTCTTGGCTGCTTTTTTTATAGAAAGGTTACAAAATAATGAAATTACAACACATAATTATAATATTTGTTATAATAGTTGTTCCAATAGCATTAGTCTTATCTATGTATATAAATGCACAAATACAAACAATAAACAACCAAACGAAATATGATAACATACTTATAAATGCAACTTATGATGGAGTGAAAGCATTTCAATTAAATACTGCTAATAATATGTATTCAACGATTTCAAACTCTAAAATAAGAGATATAGAAGCTGCTGTAAATGTATTTTTTAACTCACTTGCAACAAATATGGGAACATCAGGTTATAGCAAAGCTGATTTGCAACCATATGTTCCAGCTATAATGGTAAATTTATATGATGGTTATTATATTTATTCTAATTATTATGATACTGAATATGATGGAAATGGTGATGGAGTAAAAGGAGAATATAGATATGGGCTAAAGCCTTTTGTATATTATTCATGTAGATATAAAAAAGAGGGGCAAAATACGGATTTTGTTGTTAATTATACTTTAGATAATACAATTACTATAATTGGAACTATAAAAGGAAAATATGTTGTAAAAAAAGGGCACTTATTACTAGAAAATGATGATGTAGCAGATGAAATACTG
>CAKOZB010000046.1 GCA_934131055.1 uncultured Clostridia bacterium
CACTCTATTTTATTCTATATATTGTAAGTATATATTTTTTTAATAATCAAATAATAATTTTAGAATTTACAAGAAAGGATTTAATCAGTAAAATAGAAATATTTTTATAAGATTAATTTAAATACATCATGCATCCAACAATAAAATTTTATAGTAATAAAGATGGAGAAATCTTTAGGTTTCTCTCAAAATATTATGATATAAATGAAAAAATTTCACAGAATTTTGATATATATTATCATTCCTTAGAATGGCAAAATTCATACGAAAACCCAATAGAAATTGCAACTATTTTAGGCGTTTTTGCCGATAATATGGATAGATATGAAATGGCAATGTGGCTCTGCTTAGATAAAGGGTATTATATAAAAATAACACCTAATAATGCAGATAGCATCATTAGGTATTTATACGAGAGATTTCCTTATTAATTTATTCACTCTTTTTAGCTCTTGTCATTAGCATTGTTACTGCTTTTCTTGGTTCTAGTCCATTGTATAATACATCATAAACCGCATTTACAATTGGCATTTCTATGTTATATTTTTTTGATAATGCGTATGCAACTTCTATGTTGTCTATGCTTTCTATTACCATTCCAATTTCTTTTCTTGCCTGTTCAACTGTATAACCTTTTCCTATAAGTCTGCCGGCTCTTCTATTTCTGCTGTGTTCACTCATGCATGTTACAATTAAATCTCCTAATCCAGATAAACCGTAGAAGGTATCATGTTTGCCTCCCATTGTCATTCCAAGTCTTGTTATTTCTACTAATCCTCTTGTGATTAATGCTGCGAAGCTATTATCCCCTAAATCAATTTCTGTTGCAATTCCTGCACAGAAAGCAATTATGTTTTTTAAAGTTCCACCAAGTTCTACTCCAATTACATCATCTGATGTATATACTCTCATCTTCTCATTCATGAATGTTTCTTGCACTAAATTACGTACTTCTTCATCTTTTGAGGCTATAACAATTGCTGTTGGTATTCCAACCGAAACTTCTTCTGCATGGCTTGGGCCGGAGAATATTCCATATTTTGAATTTGGCATTTCTTGTTCAATAATTTGACTAAGTGTACATAGTGTTTCAGTTTCAAAGCCTTTTGCACACATTATTATTGGTTGATTTGTTACATAATCCTTATATTTTTTTATGGTTTCTCTAACAAATTTTGAAGGTGTAACATGTAATATCATGTCTGTTCCTTCTACTACTTTTTGAATGTCTGTATAACATGTAATGTTGTCGTTTATTCTTACATCTGGCAAGAATTTGCACTTTCTTTCTATGTTAATATTGTCGGCTTCCTCTTGCATAAAAGCCCATAATTTTACGTTGTGTCCAATATTTGACAAGTGCATTGCCAATGCAACGCCCCATGTTCCACTTCCTATTATCGCGATGTTCTTCATAATAAATTCCTTCCTTCTGTTTTTTATAATTATAAAAGCCCGCTATAAGAATCTGTATTTTTGCGTAGAGACTTGATTTCGCTCTTTGAGGAGTCCGAAGGAGCTCCGACCAAGAAATTATGTCCGATTGCATCAAAAAAATTGATTCCGTCATAGGGCTTATACATTTAATTTAGTTCTTATTTTGTTCCTTTAAAACTTAGTTTGTTTTCTTTTCCTTCTAATAGTCTTTTTACATTTGATCTATGGTTGAATACTACTAATACAGCCATTATTATAGCAAATATTACATAACTTCCTGGTACTAAGTAATTTTCATGAATGAATACTGTTAGTACTGGGAATAGTATTGCAGCTGCTATTGAGCCTAATGATACAAATCTTGTTAATGCCATAAGTATTAGTGCAAACACTAAACAAATTAATCCTATTTGCCAGTTGGTTATTAATAGTACACCTAGAGATGTAGCAACACCTTTTCCGCCTTTAAACTTGAAGAATACTGGAAAAGTATGACCTAATACAACAAATATTCCTGCTAATTGAACTAGCAAACTTGAATCTGTATCTTTTACAATTTTTCCTGCTATGAAAGCGACTAAAACTGCAAATACACCTTTCAAGCAATCACATAAAAGTGTTAGAGCTGCAGCTTTTTTTCCAACTGTTCTTAGGACATTGGTTGTACCTGCATTTCCACTTCCCTTTTCTCTTACATCAAATCCAGCTAATTTTTTGCTGAATATTACAGAAAAACTTATACTCCCTAATAAATATGCTATAATTGAAACAATAATATATGTTGCCATAAATAATCACAATCCTTTCTTATAAGTCATAATCTTTTACAATCAGACCTTGTTTTTTCTTATTTAGTATTACTCTTTTCATTTTTCTCTATTTTTTCTCTTGCAATCATTCTTATTGGAGTTCCAACAAGTCCGAACTCTTTTCTAAGTTGATTTACTAGATATCTTTCGTATGAAAAATGGAACAATTTTTTATCATTTACAAATACTACAAATGTTGGTGGCTTTGTAGAAGCTTGTGTCATGTAGTATAATTTTAATCTTCTTCCCTTGTCTGTTGGTGGTTGAACAACAGCTATTGCTTCTGCTAATACTTGATTTAATACAGATGTTGAAACTCTTAGTGCGTTTTGGTTTGCAACATTATTTATCATATCGAATAGTTTTTCTACCCTTTGACCAGTTTTGGCTGATATGAATATAATCGGTGCATATGATAAATATGGTAATTTTAAATATACATCTTTAGTATATTTTTCTAAAGTTCCATTTTGTTTATCATATTCATCCCACTTGTTTATTGCTATTATGACACCTTTTCCAGCCTCATGAGCCTCTCCTGCAATCTTTGTGTCTTGCTCTGTAACTCCTTGTGTTGCGTCAATCATTAAGATACAAACATCGGCTCTTTCTATTGCAAGTAAAGTTCTTGCAACACTGTATTTTTCAATTTTCTCGTCTATTTTGCTATGTCTTCTAATTCCTGCTGTATCAATAAAAACATACTTTCCATGAGAATTTTCAAATTCAGAATCTATTGCATCTCTTGTGGTCCCTGCCATATTGCTTACAATTAATCTATTTTCTCCAAGAATCTTGTTAATTAATGAAGATTTACCTACGTTAGGCTTTCCGATAACAGCAACTTTAATTTGAAGATTGTCATCTTCGTTCTCTTGTTTTGGAGGCAATTTATCATATATCTCGTCCAAAACATCTCCAATTCCTATTGCATTTACAGAAGAAACTCTGAATGGATCTCCTAATCCTAAATTATAAAATTCATAAATTTCAGGAGCATCCTTTCCATAATTATCTGCTTTATTACAAACCAAAATTACTGGTTTCTTAGACTTTCTAAGCATTAACGCAATTTCTGTATCAGCTGATGTAATACCTTGCTTTGTATCAGTCAAGAATATAATAACATCTGCCATAGCAATAGCAATATTAGCTTGTTCTTTCATCTGAATAGAAATATCATTAGAATCGTCAAACTCTATTCCACCTGTATCTATTAATGTAAAACTTCTGCCTCTCCAGTTAGCCTCACCATAGACTCTATCTCTTGTAACACCTGGAGTGTCTTCTACTATTGAAATTCTTTTTCCAACTATATAATTAAAAAATGTTGATTTTCCTACATTCGGTCTACCAACAATTGCAACCATTGGTTTTGACAATTTCTTATCCCCTTTCCGAGGTTCAAACTTCATTTGGAATAGCATTAAATTTTGGCAAGGAAAATGAAATCTAAAAGGTAAGGGCGCATACTTTGTGTATGTAACCACGTTTTAGATGAAATTTGACGTAGCCAAAATTCTAATGATGTTTCAAATGTTCACCTTCTTATAATAAAATTACAATATGTATTTTACTATAAAATACATAAAATGACAAGCTTTTGTTGTTTTTATTTATATATTTTTAAACTTTGGAATAGTATTCAGATTTTTGTTCTAACAACTCAAAATTACAAGATATATTAATGTAAAAAGGAATCTTCTCATACTTTACATTTTTATAAGTTTTATTTGCTTTATTATATATGGACTCCTTATTATTATTTATGAATTCAAATTCAGATTGAAGTAAATCTTTATATTTTTCTCCTCTTGCCTCAAAGTCTAGCAAAGTTACCTCACTTTTCGGTACAGGAATCATTTCTGCGAATCTAATTATTGCTACATTTTCTTTTTTCTTGTTTTTAACCCTCATAAAACTTGGATTATTCTTATATCTTTCGTATCCTAATTTGTATGAATATAGTGGGGCAAAATATAATTTTTCTTCCACTTTTAGTACCACCCCAATGTATGGACGTTTTTGCTCTTTGTTCCAGCTTACATGCTTATCAAAATCACTCAAATATTGTATGTATTCATCATTAATAGTATAAAATTTTAGTCTTTCTTGCATTTTACCTCCTATAACAATTAAAACGAGATATATTGCTATACCCCGTTTCAACTTAAAATTACTCTCCTTTAAGGCAAGAGTATTCCTAATGTAAAGTTCTCCACTTGAGGCTGGAGCTCTCCTAATGTAAAACTCTTCTTTGGGAAGAAGCTTTCCACTAGCAATCTTTCGACTGCAATTATAGTATATTCATTGTATCTCTTTTTTATGTGATTGTCAATCTTTTTTTGCAATTTTTTATCTTTTTTTGGTAATAATTTACATCTCTTAAATCTTATCCAGTATATCA
Source organism: uncultured Clostridia bacterium (assembly GCA_934131055.1). Classification (GTDB taxonomy): domain Bacteria; phylum Bacillota; class Clostridia; order TANB77; family CAG-508; genus CAG-245. The sequence goes on from CAKOZB010000046.1 coordinate 4,654, forward strand.
CTATTATTATTGCACTTATTATAGAAATAACACTTGCTACAATCATTTCATTTGTTCCAGTATACTTCATATTTATTTTTACATTTTGTTCATACAATGCTGGATTGATTTTTATTTGTACAAATCCGTTGTCTGATTCTGCATATTTAATTTCACTGCCATTTGCATACACTCTATATCCTAAATAATAAATATATGGTAGTTCAATTGTAAGTCCCGCTTCTGTCTTATTATTTTGATTGTCCGCTTCTTGCTCATTTTTCATGTTTGTCAATTCAAATTCTAAGTTTGTCCCATTTTTGCTGTAATTTAATATTTCCGCTTCTCCTCTAATTATTATTGGTTCATCTTTTCTATTTGCAATATAAGTATTTAATACTTTAAATGCCTTGCTTGGTAAATATTCCATGCTTGCCATTCCTGCATGAACTCTTCCAGTATTTTCAGTTACTCGTACTCCTTCTATCAATCTATCTTCGTTAGTAGACAATCCATACTCCAATTTGCTATTATACGGAATCAACAATAATGTAGAGATAATAGTTAGCACAATTACATCGAATATCTTAAAGTTCTTTAGTATAATCCCATAGTTTATTCCTGCTACAAAGGCGAAGAAGAACGCTGTAAATTCATATAATCTAAACGTAAATTGTATCATTTTAAATATGCTTGGTAATTTTTCGAATGGAAAGAATGTTAATGTCATTATGGTTAAAATAATTCCAAACGATAAAAATAGTACATATGTTCTCCTATAATCTTTTTCTATCCTCTTCCACGCTATTGGTGTTAAAACAATACCTAATACCGTAACCAATCCCATTGCATAAATCATTGTCTGGTCTTTGTTTGTATAGAATAACTGATAGAATTCTGTTTTATAGTATTCTAACTTATTGCCGACTTCCATACGTCCTGGAATGAATACTTCGTAGCTTGTAGCATTATGATGTTGTAGCAGTCCTACCCAATAGAAGCTTGTTATTAATAAAATACATACTAGGCTTATTACTAATGCACGTATTACCTTAACGCTTTTTAGCTTTTTAATATTAAATACCAAATATAATAGGCATATTATTGCCATGTACATAGTAATAACCGTATGTGTCAGTATTAGTCCTACCGTTCCCCATATTAGCTTAAACGATAACTTTTCTTCTTTTAGTACAGAATACAAGCCACCAAATATTATTGGTATAAATACAAATGAGGCAAGTTCTGCTACCGCTATTCTTATGTACATGTCTGTTATCCTGTATGGTGCAAGTACATATAGAATTGATGATAACAGTGAAACATTTTTATTTTTGGTTACATTCATCATAAATGTATACATAGTAATTCCAGATAATAATGTTACTGCAAACATAAATATTTTTAAACAATTCGTATATGTAAAATTGAATATCTTAAATATTAATGGAGCATATGCTGTTAATGGACTATAAAATATGTTCCATGAGTATCCAAAATTATTACAGAAACTAGACATTATCATTGGAAGTATTTCTCCGCTTCTAATAGTTTGATATGTTCCAATTAATCTGCATACATGTTGGATGCCGTCGTCCCTGTATATGTTTAAGTTCTTATTCATCAAAGGAATACACACTATTATGCTTATTAATAGTATGCATAAATATTCCTTGTTATCTTTTATTTTGTTTAGAAGTTTAGTCATTTCAACTTCCATTCCTTTCTCATTTTGCTATATTTGCTAATAGAAATATATATTATTTTCTTCAGCTATATTATCTTAACACTTTTTAATAATTACATATCTTGTTTCTTACTGTAAATTACATATCCTATAAAAGTTATTATTGAAATAGCTGATATCAAATATGATACTTTCTCTACAGTAGTTCCAGTGTACTTAACAGTTATGTGTGCACTTTCTATATTTTCATTTAACCTTATTGCAAGCATTCCATTATCAAACTCAAACGTTTGTATATTCTCTGTACTCTTTTTATCTATCTTGATTATTCTTGTTTCATTATATGTGTTAGTCATTTTTGTTTCCATTTCATTGTCCTTTTGTTCTATAGTAACTTTATATCCCAAATAATATACATAAGGTAATTCCAAAATTGTGTTTGCTTTATAGTTTTCTATATCAAATTCTAACTGTAAATCTTTCTTTTTTTCATTTATAATAGTTGCATTTCCATCTAATACATATACTTTATTTTCTCTGTAATCTAAATAGCTCTTTCCTAGAGCCTTAGTATCTACTTTTTGGGGTAGATAATCTCTATTTATTGACCATATAGAAGTTTTTTCAGCTATTTGTGCTTCATATTCTTCATCACTCAGTTTCTTTTCGTCCTCATAACTATAATTATAATCTATTTTCACCATAGAAACTATAATTAGTACTATCGAAATAGCAAATAAAACATTGTATAGGTTTTCTTTATCTTTTGCAATCATCTCTACAAAGTAATATAGATTTATCGCACACATAATTGAAAGTGCAAATTCGAAAAAAGCCAGCATTCTCCATGCAAATTGAAGTGTTGTAAGTATCTTAGGCATTATTGTCCATGGAAATAATTTTGTTACCATTGCTAATGATAGCATAGCTATTACAGCAAAAATAATATACTCACTTCTTATATTTTTGTCCACCTTTTTATATGAAACAATTCCCAATAGCGTTAATATAATTAACGGAATTCCAAGTTTAAAACTAACACCATTTACCTCGCCAATATCTTTAACTAATTGTGATATTTTTATTGTAGAATTTTGCACATCACTTGGTAGTGATCTCATAGATGTCGAATTAAATATCACATAGTTTCCTAATATCTTGTGTTCCATTAATGGTACCGTAAAGAATGCAGTAATAGCTAAAATAAATATTACATTTATTGCTATTTTTTTGATTACTTCTTTATTTTTTAATTGTCTAAAATTAAATACTATGTATAATAGTGCAAATATTGCAGAATATTCTGTTGAAATTGTATGTGTTAATATAAGTCCTATTGCCGATATTGCAATATAATAGTGTTTCTTTCGATCACCTTTTAGCAAATTAAATAATCCATGGAATAACATTGGAAAAAATATATATGCGGTAAATTCTCCTATTGCAAATCTGTTAAATATAGTTTCTAATCTATATGGTATAAAAGCATATATTACGGCCCCTAGAATGGCAATTTCACGTTTTTTTGATACTTCATATAGAAAATTATACATCGTAAAACAAGATATTAATATTGTGCTATATGCAAATAATTTTAAACATGTATAATAGTGTAATCCAAATATTCTAAAAAATAATGGCCCATATGTAACAAATGGACTATAAAATAGATTTATTGCATATCCAAACCCGTTTGCAAATTTGCTATATATAAAAGGAGGAAAAATTCCTGCTTTTAAAATCTGTTCTGTTCCAAAAATTCTAAGCATATGTACATATCCATCATCTGTTCCATAAATTCTTAAATTTATTAATGGAATAGCTGCAATTAAGCTTGCCGCGATTATTATTATATAATGTATTATTTTATCTTTTCGTATATCTTCTAAAATTTTTTTCATCAATTAGCTTTCCTTTCACACAGTGCCAATGCAACTAATATATTGCTACATTGTTGCTGGCTTATATCTCATATTTCTTATATTTTGCTAATGCACAGTATATCAATAACACAAAAAAATAACAATACCTAAACGATATTGTTACAAAAAATATATTTTTTAATTAGTTTTCAGCTGTTTCTGTTGAGATAACCTTTTTTCCATCATAGTAACCACAGCTTGGGCAAACTCTATGTTGCATCATTTTTTCGTGGCAATGTGGACATTCTACTAAATTCTTATTTTCTAGTTTCCATGTTGATCTTCTTAAGCCTGTTCTAGCTTTTGACCATCTTCTTTTTGGTTGTGCCATTTCTATTCCCTCCTCACACGCTTTGCTTATGTATATATTATTAATATATTTACTTTTTTCGTACCTTCAAATTATACTAGTTTTTTAAGTCTTTGTCAATACTTGTATTTATTTTTTGAATAATTTTATCATTTTATTGTCTAATTTGTTTATGTCTCTAGCACATTTTACCAGTTCTTTAGATACATCTTCGTTTATTTCTCCATTTGGTTTGTATTTTATTTTGTGCTCTAAGCTTGCCCAGAAATCCATTGCTAAACTTCTAATTTGTATTTCTACTTTTACCATACTAATATCATTGTCTATTGCTACTGGGACCTCAACAACCATGTGATAGCTTGTATATCCACTTTCTTTTGGGTGTGTTACAAAATCTTTTTCTTTTATTACATTTATATCATTAAATTCTCGAATATACTTTCTAATAGTAAATATATCGCTTTTGAGTGGACATATAATACGTATTCCAGCTACATCATTTATATCACTTACTAGGTTTTTATAAGTTGGTTCCATTTCATCTTTTTTCAGCTTATTTAATATACTTTCTGGCGATTTTATTCTCGTCATAACATGATCAATCGAATCATATTTATTAAAATACTCATAATCATAACGAATTATATCTATTTTCTTTTCAACCTCTTTTAGAGCTAGCCCATATATATACATTAAATCTTTAAACTTTTCGTTATTTATATTAATTTCTGCTTCTAGCTCCTCATACTCTGCTATTCTTATAATAAATTCATTCCTTTCTCATTCTTCCAATAATCTTCGACCATTAGGGACACCCATTTGGGGGCGAAAATATTGTAAACATATAACTATAATTTCATTTTTTGAGGTAAGGTCAAGTTTTCTCACAAAGATTATACATCAAACGAAATTATATTACTTGTTTTCTGAATAAATCTAATATATAGCAAATATATGTCTTTTCTGCGTTTAGCTGGTAAAATCTAGTCTTGAATTTTTCCTCCTCCAACAACTACATCTCCTATGTAGAATACAGCAGATTGGCCAGGTGTAATCCCACGTTGTGGTTCTTTAAATATAACCTGTATATTTCCCGCTTCTGTCTGATTTATTATCGCTTCAGCAGGCTTGCTAGCATATCTTATTTTTACTGTTACATCTAGAGATTTTTCTATTTTATCCATAAGCAATAAGTTTACTTCGTTTACCTTCATTTCTTTTCTGTAAAGTTCTTGTTGCTCGCCAACTATTACTTCATTTCTTTCTTTGTTAAATCCTATTACAAATAGTGGAACCTTATACGAGATGCCGAGGCCTTTTCTTTGCCCTATTGTATAATTGTAAAGTCCAGTATGTATTCCTAAAATATCGCCTTTTCTATTTACAATATTCCCTTCTTTAGGAACTATACTAGAATTTTGCTCTAAAAATTTTTTATAATTTCCGTCTGGAATAAAGCATATATCCTCACTATCCGGCTTACTTGCAACAGATAAATTATGCTCTTTTGCAATTTTTCTTACATCTTCTTTAGACTCGAAA